>DASQCU010000455.1:0-1904 GCA_035634575.1 Beijerinckia sp. | reverse complement strand
GGTCGGCGCTTCTCATCTTTCTGCTGACGCGCGGCCTCACCCAATTGTGGCGTTATCGCAAACTGGTCATTTCCACCTTTCCCGCCGCCCAATCGGCTGCCGCGACGCCCATCGCATCGCTCAGCAGCGGATAGGATTTTTGCGTCAGCAGGCGCAAAATTCCGCGCATGATCTCGCCCGGCAAGGCGGGCCCCTTGAACACCAGCGAAGAATAGAATTGCACGAGGCTGGCGCCTGCCTCGATCTTTGCAAAGGCCGTTTCCGCGCTATCAACGCCGCCAACGCCAATCAGGGGAAATTGACCTTCAACGCGCAAAAAGGCTTGCGCCAGCATTTGCGTCGAAAGTGCGAACAAGGGCCGTCCCGAGAGCCCGCCCTGCTCGCTCGCGGCCTTTTCTGTGAGCGTCGGCGGGCGCGTGATCGTCGTATTCGAGACGATCAAACCGTCGATCTTCCTTGCCCGCGCAAGATGAATGATCGCGTCGAGATCATTGAGGGTCAGATCGGGTGCTATCTTCAAAAGCACCGGCTTGCGGCCAAAACGCGGGGCGGCTTCGTCGCGCGCGGCAAGCACGCGCGCCAGGAGATCGTCGAGCGCGAGCGGCTGCTGCAAGTCGCGCAAGCCCGGCGTGTTGGGCGAAGACACATTCACCGTGAAATAAGTGGCGAGATCGGCAAAGGCTTCGATGCCGCGCACATAATCGGCCGCGCGATCGGGCGTGTCCTTGTTCGCGCCTATGTTGATGCCGACTATGCCGGGACGCTCCGCCCGCCGGGAGAGCCTCGCATGGACGGCGGCGTGGCCCTCGCTATTGAAGCCAAAACGATTGATGACGGCTTCATCGCGTGTCAGGCGAAAGAGACGCGGGCGCGGATTGCCCCCCTGCGGCAGAGGCGTTACCGTGCCAACCTCGGTAAAGCCGAAGCCAAGCCGCAGAATCGCGTCCGGCACCTCGCCATGCTTGTCAAACCCTGCCGCGAGGCCGAGCGGATTGGGAAAGTCGAGGCCAAAGGCCTTGACGCGCAAACGGGGGTCGTCGGGTTTTACGGGCGGCAGATGGAATTTCGCGAGCGCCTTGACGCTCAGCCAATGCGCGGTCTCGGGATCGAGGTGAAACAGAAAAGGGCGAGCGAGCGCACTCAGGAAGCCAATCATTCGAGAAGGCCCGTAAAATCATGCGCGCCATCGGGTTTCAGCGGCAGCGGCCTCGCAAAAACCACGGCGTCGCGCGGCAGGCTTGCATAAAGGTGCGGAAAAAGCGCGCCACCGCGCGAGGGCTCCCAGCGCAAGGAATCGCCGAGCTTCAACGGATCGACGCCGATCAGCATGAGATTGGCCTGGCCCGCGAACCATTTGGTGGCGGTTTCCTCGGCCTGCTCGGCGGTCGAGAAATGAATATAGCCATCGGTCAAATCGATGGGCGCGCCGTCGAAGACGCCCTTGGCTTCCGCTTCCTGCCATAAAGCAGCGGTGGCGATCTTGTAGATCAGAGGCATCGGCTTACCCTCACCCCAGCGGCTCGGCGGCCTGTTTCACATCGTTCAGGAGCTTGCGCGCCTCAATGATTTCATCGGCGCTGATCTCATGCGCGCGATCCGTGAAGACATGCGAGCGGATGAGCGCGCCGCCCGCCTGCAAAGTCTTGATCGCGCCGCGCACCCGATCGACCGGGATGATCGCATCCATCTCGCTCCCCGTCACATAGACAGGCACAGCGAGCAGTCCCGAGCCCGGCCTTCGGCCAATCGCGGCGACATCGATGAGACCGCCGGTCAAGATCAGCGCGCCGCCATAGGAACGCGGGTTGCGAACGAGAAATTCGGCGGTGAGGCATGCGCCCTGCGAATAGCCGCCGGGCACGATCCGGTCCAAGGCAATGCCGCGCTTGAGCAAACCGTCGATG
>DASQCU010000454.1:0-3123 GCA_035634575.1 Beijerinckia sp. | reverse complement strand
AGGAAGGTTCGGGCACCCGCATGGTGCATGATCATTATTTCTTGAGCAAAAATCTTGCTCTGCCGAGAGCTCAGGTGATGGACAGCAATGAAAATATCAAACAGGCCGTCATGGCCGGCATGGGCATGGCCTTTATTTCAGCCCATACCGTGGCGCTGGAACGGCAGATTGGAAAGCTTGTGATCTTGAGCGCTGAGGGAATGCCGACGATGCGCGACTGGTTCGTTCTGCATATGAAGGGCAAGCGTCTCAGCCCCGCGGCGGAAAGCTTCAAAGCTTTTTTGCGGGATGAGGGGCGGGGCTTTATTCGCCGCTTCTTTGGCGAAGAGCCAGAAGCGCGGCAGATGAGACAACAGGCAAGTCGATCGTCTACCCGTCAAGCTCGCTCATCATAGGCTTCTTTGGAAAAACTCTTTCGACCGTCACGTCGCGATAGGGCCTTTGCCTCGAGAATCGATAGGTTGCGGCGCATTTCGTTGATGGTGATGGTAAGGCCCTCGTCAAATCCCATGCCAGGCTTGACAAGCAATCGTTGCGGACGGGTTGCCTGTGCAATGTGAAGGCAGGCGCGCGCTGAGATATCGGTCTCATTGCATGTGCCGCCCTGATAGGCTTCTACGTCACGCGAATGACAATAACGCACGGCCTCAATCGTGTTGTGAATGCTTCCCAAATCCGGGGTTTTGATCTGCACCATATGGCAACAGCCCGCATCGACAAATTCTACGATGTCGGAATAGGTGTTGCACCACTCATCTGCAACGACCTTGACCTGGCTGCCGCGCGCACGAAGCGCGTCGCAGATAGCGCCCAACATCTTGATCTGGTCGAAACGATTTCCCATATCGATCGGCCCCTCGATATAAAGCGAAAACGGCGCCGCCCTTTCTTCAAGGGTCGCGAGGTAGTCCGCGATCTTTTCGGGGGTGTTGTCGAAGATCATTCCAATCGTGCCGTAGACGTCGATATGCAACGCCGGCCTATAGCTGTCGCCGCTTCCTAATGTTTGAATTCGCCGGACCAGCCAGGTTATGTACTCCTGGAGCTTACCGCCGGTCTCGCCTAGCTTTGCTGGAACGTTATTGATCAGGCCATGTGGCAGCGCATCGACGCGCTTCATCACCATTTTATCAACGGCGCCATAACGATCATCGCCACTCTGACCGAATAGCTTGAGTGGCGATAGGTCGATGGGGAGATTATATTCATCGCAAACGACTTCCACTTTGAGCCGTCCCGACGCCTTCGCCGTCGCATCCAGCAAGGCTTGAGACAATCCATAGCGGATGGCCGTGTGGAGCTGACCTCCATCGCTTTCGAGGGAGTCAAAAAAACGAGCGTTATCGGTGAACTTGCTCACATCGAGGCCCAGCAAAAGCGGACGCAGAATATTTTTCATCCGCGGGATATAGCGAGCCGCGGAGAACAGAGGGTCTCGGCCTCCGGCCCCGGAATACTGCACGGCGGCGCAATCACCTTCCGCCCATTGGCCGTTTTCAAGCTGCAAAAGTACTGAAATGCATTCGCCTGGTTGACGGATCGTTTCGAAGCCGTGCGTAAGGGGGGCGCCGGCATAGGTGAACCCATCCTGAGCCGCTCCGCTTTTGATGGCTGCTTGATCGTCGAAAAAAAACGATGAGAAGCCCGGAATGAATTGTACATTGGCAATTTTCATGTGTGCGGTTCCAAGATTGAGTGCCGGCTAACCGGGTCGCCTGAGAGCGCGGTGATTTCGGCGAGATGAGGCAGAGGGATTTGCGTTGAGTCTGGCGATTTCGTCTAAGCGGGTCGGCCGATCAAATTGCTCGAAGAGATCGCTCTAACGTCGTCCACAACCATTTCGAATGACGCCTCCCTTCCTTCCACGGCTGCGCGTTCGGCAATTTTCTCGCGATGAAATGCCAGGATATCTTCGGGGAGGGGGACGCAGCCATGATTGAAGACGCGGATTGCGCCGTGATTGTCGCGCACTGGCGTCATGCGTCCTGCGTTTATTTTGGCCGGCGCGAAAGGGACATCCATCACACCCGATTCAAAGGCAAGCACTGCGCCGCGCCCGATATCTCCGCCGCCAAGGAAAATTACCTTCTGCATAACGGCGTGGACCTCGCGTTCGATGATATCGACCTCTTGATCGATCTCGCGGGTATCGAGCGGCTTCTGATCGCTGATCATATTGATCATCTGGCGTGTGGTCTGAAGCCCGGCGCGGTTCGCTTCCATGGTCGGAACACCGCTTGCCTCGTGGGGGGTCTTGACGATGATCTTGGTTGCGCCTGCAAATTTGGCAGCAGCGGCGCCCAACGCGATAACGGAATAGGCTTGCGCTTCGTTTTCCGGAAAGCCGCCCATCCATTGGTGGAAGACCGTGGAGAGCACATAGTCGTCGTGGCCGAATCCGGCGAAGTAATGATGCGCGAGTTTGCGAAGAGATCGGATAGCGGCGATATCTTGCGCCAGATTGCCTGCCTGTCCATAGCCGAGCGTGATGCATTTAACGCCTTGCTGTAAAGCGAGCAGACCTTCGATCAGTGCCACGGCATGCGAAATGAAGGGTGGAACCAGCGTACCCGTCAGAGGGCCGAAAGGCTCGCGATTGATACGGATGCCTTCCTCCTCATAGAGTCCCACGAGCCGGTCGCAATATTGCCAGTGGCGGATAGATTGCGCGAGCGGCACGTTTTTCGCGTAGGGAATGTTATAGGATATGCCGCCGCCTTCGAAACTGGAGAATCCCGCAGCGAGCGTGATCTCGGCCATCAGGCGTGCGTCCGGAGTGCCATGCCGGACCTGTACCGGTTTGCTGAGGCTGTCGATCAGGCGTTCACAGCCATCGACCCCGTGATTGACGGGAGGAAAGCCGTTAAGCAGCGATGTGCCCGCAGCGCGGGATTTCTCAATTCCCTTTTTAGCCTCTTCGTAGCGGTTATGCCGTGTGTAGGCGTCGACCGTGGTGGGCAGCACATCGCAATATGGTGATAGGTCGCTTAAAAGCTGGATATGTTCGCGAAGCAGCGCCACTCCGGCGCGGGGCTGCAAAATGGTTTGCCCTTGAGTCTCGGCATTGGCGAGCGCAACTGAAAACTTTTTCGTATCCGCCATATTCCGATGACGGAGGAGCCC
>DASQCU010000453.1:0-2174 GCA_035634575.1 Beijerinckia sp. | reverse complement strand
GCTCGCGCGCGGTCGAGCCGGCGACGCTGATGGAATCGCTTTTTAGGCTCACCGAGCTCGAGGCCCGCGTCTCGGTCAACATGAACGTCCTGGTCGACGGCGTCACGCCGAGGGTCGTTTCGCTCGGCGAGGCGCTGCGTCAATGGCTCGACCACCGGCGCGTCGTGCTGGTGCGCCGTTCGCGCCATCGGCTGGCGGCGATCGAAAAACGGCTCGAACTGCTGGCGGGCATGATCGTCGTCTTTCTCAACCTCGACGAGGTGATCCGCATCATCCGCGAGGAGGACGAACCGAAAGACGTCCTCAAAGCGACCTTCGAGCTTTCCGATCTCCAGGCCAATTATATCCTCGATACGCGTTTGCGCAGCTTGCGCCGCCTCGAGGAAATGGAGCTGCGCCGCGAACACGACGATCTCGGCAAGGAAAAAAGCGACATCGAGAAATTGCTCGATGACGAGCCGAAACAATGGAAGACGATCGCCGGACAGATCCGCGAGCTGAAGAAAAAATACGGCCTGGAAACCAGGATCGGGCGCCGCCGCACGACATTCGGCGAGGCTCCCGATACGGGTGCTTTCGATTTCGCGAGCGCAATGATCGAGCGCGAACCGGTCACGGTCGTCGTCTCGGAAAAGGGTTGGATCCGCGCGCTCAAAGGCAATGTCACGGATCTTGCGAGCCTGCAATTCAAGGGCGACGACAGGCTCGGCACGTCCTTCTTTGCCGAGACGACGTCTAAAATTCTTGTCCTCGCCGGCGATGGCAAGATTTTCACGCTCGATGCCGCCAAATTACCGGGCGGGCGCGGCCAGGGCGAACCGATCCGCCTGATGGCCGATCTTGCGGAAGGCGAGACGATTGCCGCTGTTTTCCCCTATGTGCCGGGCATGAAAACGCTGGTTGCAGCATCCGACGGGCGCGGGTTCGTCGCGTCTCAGGACGAGATGATCGGCGGAACCCGCAAAGGCAAGCTTCTCCTCAATGTCGAAAGGCCTGCGCAAACGGCCTTGATCGTCCCGGCGGAAGGCGATCATGTCGCGGTGATCGGGGAAAACCGCAGGCTTCTCGTCTTTCCGCTCGATCAGGTGCCCGAAATGGCGCGCGGCAAAGGCGTGCGTCTGCAAAGATACAAGGATGGCGGGATCGCCGATGCCAAGGTTTTCCACCTTGGCGAGGGGCTTGGCTGGAAGGATAGCGCGGGACGCAGCTTCAATATCGCCGGCCCCGAACTCGCCGAATGGATCGGCAATCGCGCCGACGCGGGACGCTTGCCACCGAAGGGCTTCCCGAAAAATAACCGTTTCGGACCCAACGGATAAAGCCCCGCCCGGCGCGTGTGCCTTAAGCGTGTCCAGCAAAAGCGGATACCGGTTTTGCGTCCGGACACGCGATAAACAAAGACCTCAGAGCAAGATGACGATTCAAGGATAAGTCATCTTGCTCTCGTGGTTCTCTCTTCAACACTCGCCCCGGCGGTCAGTACCTGCCAGCTTCCGCCGAAATCTCGCCGACCGAAATGGCCTGCGAGAAGGGGAAGAGCTGATAGAGGGCGGAAAGACCAATGATCACATAGGCCGCCTTCGCCAGCATGGCTTGTGAACCGCCGAACAATGAGGCGATGAGGTCGACATTCGTGAGGCCGAACAGGCCCCAATTCAAGCCACCGAGGATGATCAGGATCAAGGTGACGACATTGAGCGATTTCATGCGATTTGCTCCCAGGAATGCCGCCTTTCGGCCAACTCCCCGGACAACGCGTAATGAGGGGGCGGGTTGCGGACCCGCTCTCGCTGGTCTTCGAATTTAAAACTAATCAGGCCATCCGCCCGCTGTTCGCTTCATTTTGTTCCGGGTCGCCGGTGCGTTCCCAGCCGTCCATGCCGAGCCGCTCCTGGGGCAGGAAGCGCGCCTTATAGGCCATTTTCCGCGAACCCTCGACCCAATAGCCGAGATAGACATGCGGCAAGCCGAGCCTGCGGGCGCGCTCTATATGGTCGAGGATCATATAGGTGCCGAGCGAGCGGTGCTGTTCCTTCGCGGCATAGAAGGAATAGACCATCGAAAGCCCATCCACGAGCAGATCGGTCAGGCAGACCGCAAGCAGCCGTCCCTCGCCGTGGCCGATCACAGGGTCGATGGTTCTATATTCGACCAGGCGGCTTTCGACATGGCTG
>DASQCU010000452.1:0-8248 GCA_035634575.1 Beijerinckia sp. | reverse complement strand
TTAGGGTGTCCGCATCAAGGTACGAAACCCAGGATAGCATGGTTTTTGTTGTCTTGGACGATGGACGCTGGTTTAAAGAAATTGTAGCTGTCGACGCGCCTGAAATACTTCACTGCGACGATGGAAAGGATCTCTAATAATCGAGATGGGGATTCGGTCTGCGCTCTTGCGGCTCTTCTTTCGCTGATCCCGCGCATCAATCAAACCAACGATATCTTCCATGCTCCAAATCCGACCTGTCGCTCCTACGGAAATAAGGTCGATCCAGATTATAAAGTTAGACCCCGGCGCGCGGCACACGCCGGGGTTCACATTTTCAGTCCAACCGAGCGGGACATTCTCGGCAAATTAAAACCTAAGCGCATAAGCTTGCGGTTGACTGGTCAAGCCTACCAATAATGGCGATAGCCGTAGCCGCCCCAACCATAATGCCGGTGCCAGCCGCCCGCCCAAGGATGGGGACCCCAATGGCCGTAACCGGGTGCCCAACGGCAATAGCCGTAAGGACCGCACACCCAACGAACGTTTTCGACTTTGGGCCTCGCGTCGGCTGTTGTCACCATCGCGGGATCGAGACCACCCATCGGCATGGCCGAGGCTGATAAGGCACCAAGGCCCAGGCTGCCCAAACCGATCGCCGCGGCGAGAGCCGCTTTCAAGCGTGTCTTCATGTCACCCTCCAATCCGGCCGGGGATTGCTGCATCCCGGCACCCCTTCAACGATTGGAAGTTTGTCACTCTCGAGCTGAAGGCACCCTGAAAGTCCGGTTCATCTGCCGTTCAAGGGGATTACAGGAGACGGCTTAGAAAAAGCTTCGTGCGCTCGTGCTGGGGATTGGCGAAAAAACTCTCGGGCCGGTTGATCTCGACGATCTCACCCCGATCCATGAAAATGACGCGATCGGCGACCTGCCGGGCAAAGCCCATTTCATGGGTGACGCAAAGCATGGTCATGCCATCCTTTGCGAGCGCGACCATAGTTTCCAGCACTTCCTGGACCATTTCAGGATCGAGCGCGGAAGTCGGCTCATCGAACAGCATGATTTTGGGGCTCATGCAGAGCGCCCTCGCAATGGCCACTCTCTGCTGCTGGCCGCCCGATAATTGGCCCGGATATTTATCCGCCTGTTCGGGAATTTTGACCTTGGCGAGATAATGCTTGGCGATCGCCTCGGCTTCCGCCTTTGGGATTTTGCGCACATGGATCGGCGCCAGGGTGCAATTTTCGAGAATCGTCAAATGTGGAAAGAGATTGAAATGCTGGAACACCATGCCGACCTCGCGGCGGACTTCGTCGATGCGTTTCAAATCCTCGGTGAGTTCGATTCCATCGACGATGATCTGGCCCTGCTGATGTGTCTCCAGCCGGTTGATGCAGCGAATGAGCGTCGATTTGCCGGAGCCTGAGGGGCCGCAAATGACGATCCTTTCGCGGTTTGCAACTTTGAGATCAATGTCGCGCAGAACATGGAATGTTCCGTACCATTTGTTCAAGGCGCGGATTTCGATCGCGGTTTTTGCGTCTTGCACCAAGGTTGCCTCATGCTCGTCCATGATCAATGCCTTAGATCTCAACGCCTGCGCTTGCGCGCCAGACGGCGCTCGACGAAAAGCGAATAGCGCGAAATGCCGAAGCAGAACAGAAAATAGAAAATTGCCGCGAAGGCATAGCCGGTCGCGCTGATCGCCGGTCCCGCCCAGGCGGGATCGAGGCGGGCTGAGTCGACCGTGCGCAGAAAATCGAAAATACCGACGGCAGCGACCAGCGTCGTATCCTTGAAAAGGCCTATGAATGTATTGACGATGCCAGGGATCACATGGGTCAAGGCCTGCGGCAGAATGATGAGCTGCATTGTTTGCCAGGGCCGCAAGCCCAAGGCTTCGGCGCCTTCCATTTGACCTTTTGGAATGGCCTGCAAACCGCCCCGGACGACTTCTGCCATATAGGCCGAAGCAAAGAGCGCGACGCCAATCACGGGCCGCAGCAGGCGGTCGGGCGCGAGATTTTCCGGCACGAAGAGCGGCAGCATGAAATTCGCCATGAACAGCACGGTGATCATCGGCACGCCGCGCACGAATTCGATGAAGCCGGTAGAGAAGATCGCGAGCAAGGGCAGAGGCGAGCGGCGGCCCATCGCGAGCAGAATGCCGAGCGGCAGAGAGATCACGATGCCGGTGATCGCAACGATGAGGCTCACGAAAATGCCTCCCCAAAGATCGGTATCGACAATTGGCAGACCAAGGCTTGGCGCGCCATGGAGAAGCACGAAGCCGAGGATCGGATAGATGAGGAAGAAAAGGATCGCGGCAAGCCGCCGTGCCGGCGCTCCGAGCCAGAGCAGCCAGGCGATCAGCACAAAGCTCAGGCCAAACATCACATCGACCCGCCAGCGCTGATCAAGCGGGTAGGACCCATAGGTGAAATAGGGCAGCTTGCGGGCAATGAAGGCCCAGCAGGCGCCTGCCCGTGTCGCGCGGCAAAGCTCGCCATCCGGCGCGCTCCAGACCGCATCGAAGATCAGGAAACGCAGGAGTGCGGGCAAAACCGCGGCGACCAATGCAAAGGCCGCGATGGTCATCAGGCTCGAAGCCGCGCTTGCAAAGAGGTTCTGCCTGATCGTTGCGACAAAACCACGCGTCGAGACGGGCGGCGGAAGAACGTTCGCGTCCTTATTACGCACGAAGATCGCTTGCCGAGCGAAACTCTCCCCGGTCATAGCTAGCGCTCCACCAGGGCCATGCGGCGATTGAAGAGATTCATGGCGAATGAAGTCGCGAGCGAAATCACGAGATAGACCGCCATCGTAATGCAAATGATCTGCACGGCGGCGCCCGTCTGGTTCAATACGGTGCCCGCGAAAACCTGCACGAGATCGGGATAGCCGATGAAGACCGCGAGAGAAGAATTCTTGATGAGATTCAAATATTGGCTGGTCAGAGGCGGGATGATGACACGCAGTGCTTGCGGAACAATCACATATCTCAGGGCCAATTTGCGTGGCAGGCCAAGGGCCGCTGCCGCTTCGCTCTGGCCGGCGGGAACAGCCTCGATACCCGCACGCACGATCTCGGCGATGAAGGCGGCGGTGTAGAGGCTCAACCCCAGGAGCAAGGTCACGAATTCCGGCAGGAGCCGCCATCCGCCCATAAAATTGAAGCCCTTGAGCTCTGGATAGCTGAAGCTCAAAGGCTGCCAGGCCAGAAAAAAGACGGCAAGCGGCATGCCGATTATGAGGATCGTCGTGACGAGACCAACCGGCAGCCTCTTGCCGGTTTGCACTTGCCGCTTATGCGCGAAAAGCCAAAAGAGGAAAGCGGCGAGAAGTCCGAAGACGAAGGCAAGTGCGAACCATTCGGCCCCGGAAGCGAAGACCGGAGCCGGGATGAACAGGCCGCGATTGTTGAGATAGATGCTGAAAGGAAGGCTCAAGGATTGCCGCGGTCCCGGCAATGGTTTCAAGACGGCATTATACCAGAAGAGGAGTTGCAGAAGCAGCGGCACATTGCGCAACGTCTCGACATAGATCATCGCGAGACGCGCGACGATCCAATTATGCGACAGACGCGCTATGCCAATGGCAAAGCCGATGATCGTCGTCAGGACGAGGCCGATTGCGGCGACAAGAAGCGTGTTCAGGAGGCCGACGAGAAAGGCTTGCCCATAGGTCGAAAGTGCCGAATAGGGCACGAGAGCCTGATTGATGTCGAAGCCAGCCGTATTGTCCCAGAAGGAAAAATCCATCGGGATGCCGCGCGCCTGCATATTGGCGCGGACATTGATGACCGCCGTGACTGCGAGAAAACCAAGGACAAGCAGAAAACCCGCCTGATAAAGCACACCCCTTATCCGAGGGTCATACCAAGGCGAGATCTTTGAGCGATGTGTTTGGTCCTGGCGCGGCCTCAAGAATTGTGCCCTTTGTGCAGATTTCGTTGGTTAGCCAACGAAATCCTGCTTGGATCCCTTTGTTTTCGCATCATTTTTATCCGAAAACCGGCCTCCACTTTTCGGAAATGATGCCTAGCGAACTGGCGGCGCATATTGCAACCCGCCCTTCGACCAGAGCCCGTTCACGCCCCGTTTGATCTTCAATTTCGAGCCTTCGCCCACATTGCGATCGAAAACCTCGCCAAAATTGCCGACAAGTTTGACAATTCTAAAGGCCCAATCGGAAGTTAGTCCGAGACCCTCGCCGAAATTGCCTTCAAAGCCGAGCAGGCGTTTGATCTCGGGACTATCGGACTTCGCCTTTTCATCGACATTCTTCGAGGTCACGCCATCCTCTTCGGCGTCGACCATGGCGAAGAGCACCCATTTGACCAGATTGAACCATGCGTCATCGCCCTGGCGCACGACAGGACCAAGCGGCTCCTTTGAGATGATCTCCGGCAATACGATATGTTCGTCCGGATTGGCGAGCTTGGCGCGTTCCGCATAGAGGCCGGAACTATCGGTCGTAAAAGCATCGCAGCGACCGGTCTCATAGGCCTTTACCGCTTCGTCGGCGGTGGCGAAATCGACCGGCTCATATTTCATATTATTGCTGCGAAAAAAATCGGCGAGGTTAAGTTCGGTCGTCGTTCCCTGCTGCACGCAGATCGATGCGCCGGATAATTCGAGCGCCGAGGAAATATTCAGCTTCTTGCGGACCATGAAGCCTTGGCCGTCGTAATAATTGACTCCCGTGAAAAGAAAGCCTTGCCCCGCCTCGCGCGATTGGGTCCAGGTGGTATTGCGGGCGAGAAGATCGATCTCCCCGGATTGCAATGCGGTGAAACGATCCTTGGCGCTCAAGGGAATGAATTTCACCTTGGTGGGATCGTTGAAAATCGCAGCCGCAACCGCACGGCAGAAATCAATGTCGAGGCCGGTCCAATTGCCCTTATCGTCTGGAAGGCCAAAACCCGCGAGTCCCGGGTTCGATCCGCAAGCCAGAAAGCCGCGCTTCTTCACCTGATCGAGCGTAGCGCCCGCCGCCGCTGCCGTCGCGGCCAGAAACAGAGCGGCAGTGAGCGCGAAGGCTTTGAATTTGAACATAATTCGACTCCAAAGACAGGCTGGACGCGGCCCCTCCCGTCCGGCACCAGAAGAGGCTTTTATCACAGGCGGTCAAGGCTCGGTACCCGGTCCCGCGGGATCGACGATCCGGGACTTGACGGACGCCGCATATCAACCGCAGTTTGCGGCGCACATACGGCAGACTGGATGACAAGATGACCGAGACGACGCGAGAGGGCCGGAACCGTTTCAAGACCCGCACGAGGATGGTTTACGCGGGCCGCGATCCATCCGAACAGCACGGCTTCGTCAATACGCCGATCTATCGCGGCTCGACGGTCCTCTATCCGACTTTCGAGGATCTCTCAGCGCGCAAGGGCCGCCGATATAGTTATGGGACGCAAGGAACACCGACGACCGAATCGCTTGAAACCGCCTGGACCGAAATCTCCGGGGCGGCGGGCACCGTGCTTGCGCCGTCCGGCCTTGCCGCGATCACGCTCGCCCTCTTTGCCTCGGTGAAGGCAGGCGATCATATCCTCGTCACCGATTCGGTCTATCGTCCGACGCGCATATTCTGCGACACGGTGCTGAAGCGCATGGGTGTCGAGACGACTTATTACGATCCCCTGATCGGCAGCGCGATTGAAACCCTCATTCGGCCGAACACCAGCGTGATCTTTCTCGAAACGCCGGGGTCCCAGAGTTTCGAGATTCAGGACATTCCGGCGATTGCCGCAATCGCACAGGCGAAGAAGATTTGCACGATCATCGACAATACCTGGGCGACGCCCCTGTTCTTCCCGCCGCATGAGCGTGGCATGGATATGGCGGTCGAGGCCGGTACGAAATATCTTTCCGGACATTCCGATCTGCTGCTCGGCCTCGTTTCGGCCAATGCGCAATGGTATCCGCGCCTGCGCGCAACCTACGATGCTTTCGCCATGTGTCCAGGGCCGGAAGATGTCTTTTTGGGCTTGAGGGGTTTACGCAGCCTCGATCTCCGGCTGCGGGAGGCCGAACGTCAGGGTCTCGCGATGGCGCAATGGCTCGCGAAGCGCGAAGAGGTTGTCGATGTGCTGCATCCAGCACTTCCGACCTGCCCCGGCCATGCTTTGTGGAAACGCGATTTCCTCGGTTCCACCGGGCTCTTTTCAATCCTTCTCGCGCCCTGTTCGCGGCAGGCGCTTGCCGCGTTCCTCGACGGTCTTGAGCTCTTCGGGATGGGCTATTCCTGGGGCGGTTTTGAAAGTCTCGTCATCCCCTTCGACTGCCGTACCTATCGCAGCGCGACTGAGTGGAATCCGCCTGGCCCCGCTCTGCGGTTTTCGATCGGCCTTGAAGATATCGAGGATTTGAAGGCCGATCTCGCCGCCGGGTTCGAGCGGATGAAGGCGGCGGATTAGCAAAGCGGCGCGAGACTTGCCCCCTCGCTGCCTTTATGGGCAAATACCCTTCATCCGCCGCCGGTCATGCCAAAGCGACCGATGGTGGTACAGTTTGAGGCAGATCGCTCTCCGTCAAGCGATTGAGCGGAAACAGCCTGAAAATCCTTGAGGATTTAAGCGTTGCGCAAGGACCGGTTGGCATGAACATCCTGCGGCTCGTGCTTCTCGGCCTCGCCGCCGTGGCCGCTGTTTTTCTCGGCTGGACCTTCCTGCAGCAGGCGATCCAGCCAGAAAAGAGCCCGACGGTCGAGGCAAGTACCTTCGCTTCACCGAGCCATGAAGATCAAGCCTCGCTCCAGGACCTTGAAAAAGCGCGCAGCAAAATCGCTGACGAGATCGCGACATCTCCCGATTATATGCGCTTCTTCGAGCGGCTGAAGAGCAGGTTTCCCGCCGATTATCAATCCTTCCTGACGGCTTCCGCGAAGCGAATGGTCGTCACCGGCGACATGGGCGGCGCGGATCGCCTCATGTCCGAAGCTGTCCGCACGTTGCGATTGTCGCATGGTGTCCTCGCCGCCAAGGCGGATACGCCGGCGCTCGCGCAAATTTTTGTCATGCAGCTTGCCATGCTTCAAGCGCTGGCTGCCAAGGATCAGCGGCTTTGCGTCGATTTCCTTTATGGCGGCGCGAGCCGGGACTTTTTCCAGTTTTCCGCCGAGAATCGCGCTCTTATCGTCAAGATGGCTCTGGCTGGCCTCGATGCGATCACCGATGGAGAGGCCAAGCGCATCGAGCGGGCGGCCCCGAACGACGCCGATTTCGCGATGCTCGACCAGGCCCTGCGTGACAAAGGGCTCGACACTCCCGAGATCGAGGCCCTGCTCGATGGCAAGACGAGCGATCCGCCGCTTGAGGACGCTCGCGTCTGCCACGCCGGCACGATCTATCTCGAAACGCTCGCCGAACTGCCGGAGCCGACACGCAGCCGCATCTATGGGCTGGCGGTCGAACTCATGGCGCGGTCTTAGATGGTGTCATAAGGGCGGTAAATCCTTATGCTTGAGGCTTCCATTCAGGCCAGCTCAGTGTCGCCTGCCCCAAGCGGAAGCTGCATCAAGATCGTATCGAGCCAGCGGCCCTGTTTCCAGCCGACAGCGCGAAGATTCCCTATAAGTTCGAAACCCAGCTTTTCGTGCAGCCGGATCGAGCCGATATTTTCCGAATCACCAATAACCGCGACCATTTGCCGGAAGCCGCGCGCGGCCGTTTGTTCAATGAGAGCCGCGAGCAATTGCCTGCCTATCCCACGGCTCTGGAAGCCATCGCGAATATAGACCGAATTTTCCACGGTCTTGAAATAGGCCGGACGGGAACGATAGCTGTTCGCATAAGCATAGCCAAGAACTTTGCCGTCGAGCTCAGCCACCAGATAGGGATAATTGGCTGCGAGCATCACGCGCCTGCGGATCTTCATTTCCGCCTCGCCCGGCGGGTCGATCTCGAATGTGCCGAAGCCGTTCAGCACATGATGGCGATAGATGGCGGTGATGGCGGGAATATCGTTTTCGTCGCAATCGCGAAGCACAAGGTCTTCAATGGGGCCCAAATTCGACAAGCAATTCTCCTGCTTATACCAAGTGTCGCAAAGGTTGCCTTTAGCGACCAACTGGAGTTGCATCGCCTGTGCTTTCGGAACGGCGGTATAAGATGACAAGATGATGTCTTGCAACCGGGTCAGAGGAGGTCCGACCCTGATCGGCAATTTGCGGATCCGCCGCCCCGTCGCGTGATAGACGGCATTGGCGACTGCCGCCGCCTTTACCGTTCTCGGTCAGAGTGTCCGGTATTTGCGGTTGAC
>DASQCU010000451.1:0-4277 GCA_035634575.1 Beijerinckia sp. | reverse complement strand
CGGCCGGGCTTGTCACAGTCGATGGCAAACGCCTTCGCAAGCCTGCGGAGATCATTGACCCTGCGGCCCGAATTGACGCCCGCGCCCCCTACCCCTGGGTGTCGCGCGGGGGCGTGAAACTTGCCGCCGCGCTCGATGCCTTTGGCTTCGACCCGGGCGGCCTCGCCTGTCTCGATATAGGCGCCTCGACAGGCGGCTTTACCCATGTGCTTCTCGCGCGTGGCGCGGCTCATGTGATTGCGGTCGATGTCGGGCACGGCCAATTGCACAAAGACATCGCGCAAGATCTTCGCGTCCGATCGTACGAAGGCACAGATGCCCGGACGCTCGCTCGCGACATGTTTGAAAAGCCGCCAGCGCTTATGACCTGCGACGCGAGTTTCATCTCCCTGAAACTGATCCTGCCTGTCGTCCTACCGCTCGCAGCCGCAAATGCCGCCCTCGTTGCCTTGATCAAGCCGCAGTTCGAGGCTGGTCCCGGCCATGTCACGAAGGGCATTGTCAGGGACCCTTCCATCAGGGAAAAGGTCTGCGCGGAAATCGCGGCCTTGATCGAAGATCTGGGCTGGCGGGTCGAAGGATTGATCCCCTCGCCGATCGAGGGCGGCGACGGCAATCTTGAATTTCTCATCGGGGCAAGAGCCTTCGCCAATTGCCATTGAAGCGCAAAACAAGGACAAGCGCGCATGATCGATCTTTGCGCGCATCTTCAGATTGAACGTCTCGGCCAACGTGCCGAAGGTATTGCGCGTGGTGCGCAAGCCCCCGTCTATGTCCCCTATGCGCTGCCTGGCGAAACGATCATCGCCGAAGTCGATGGCGAACGCGGCAAGCTTGTCGAGGTTCTGACGCAGAGCCCGGATCGGATCGCCGCCTTCTGCCCCTATTTCACGATTTGCGGCGGCTGCGCCGTGCAGACGCTCGCGCCAAAAGCCTATGCGCTCTGGAAGCAAAGTCTCGTGACCACGGCCTTGACCCACGCGCGGATCAACGCCGAAGTCGCGCCGCTCATCGATGCGCATGGCGAAGGCCGCCGCCGCGCGACTTTTCATGTGCGATACACCGCGCAAGGCAGGCCGGAAACAGGGTTCATGCAAGCGCGCGCGCATAGGATTGTCGAGATCGAGGCCTGTCCCGTGCTCGCGCCCTCGATGGGAGAGGCCCTGCCCTCGGCCCGCGCCTTGGCGCAGGCGCTTGCCGGCAGCGCGAAGCCGCTCGATATTCAAATCACGGCGACGCTGTCTGGACTTGATGTCGATCTCAGGGGTCATGGTCCCCTCGATGACGTGCAACGGCAAAAGCTCACCCGCCTCGCGCTCCAGCTCGGTCTCGCGCGCCTTTCCAACCACGGTGTTGCCGTGATCGAACGAGAGGCGCCGCTCCTCCAGATGGGCAAAGCCCTGGTACGCCCGCCGCCCGGCGCTTTCCTGCAGGCGACGCTCGCAGGCGAAGAGGCACTTGCCGAGCGAGTCATCGCGGCGACCGCGGGAACGGAAAAAATAGCCGATCTTTTCGCGGGGGTCGGGACGTTTTCCCTGCGCCTGACTGAACGCGCCGAGGTTCACGCCTTCGATCTCGATGAACCCTCCCTCGCGGCGCTCGCCAAAGCGTCGCATGGAGCGGGGCTGCGCCCGGTAACAGTCGCCACGCGCGATCTTTTTCGCCGGCCGCTCATGGGGCAAGAGCTCGCGCCCTATGAGGCAGTCGTCTTCGATCCGCCGCGCGCGGGTGCCCCGCAACAAGCGCAGGCACTTGGCTCCTCCAAAGTGCCGCTCGTCGTCGCCGTTTCCTGCAATGCACAGACATTCGCCCGCGATGCGGCGATCCTTTGCGGCGGCGGCTATCAAGTGCAAGAGATCGTGCCGATAGACCAGTTCCGCCATTCGCCGCATGTAGAAATCATCGGCATCTTTCGCCGTCCCACCGAGAAGGCAAAACGCAAGCGGCGGATTCTCGGCTGAGAGAATACCGGAACCGCCAAATCGCGTTTGGTCACGCGATTTGGCGGCAATGAATCATAAGTAATTGCGATTTGGTATATTTTAGTCGTTTGCAACCGTCGTCGTTGAATAGCTCGAACCCTCAAGCGCCTGGAAAACGACCAAACTGTCGAGACCCGCATGGACGGCGCCGAGCGCGGACACCACCGCCTCCAAAGTCTCGTTAGTCAGGGCCTGATCGAGATGGTCGGAAATCGCCTCGCCGCATTCGGCGGTCAGATCGCCAATCTTCTTCAATGCCTCGCCAAGCGGCGTCGGAATGGGCCTGCGCCCCTCGGCCGCGCGAAGAATGGTATCGCCCAGTCTTTCAATTTCTTTCGTTTGATCAAGAAGTGACTGCTTGATCTCCTGCTCGCTCATCTGATGTCTCCGCTTCTCAAATACCCGAAGGCTTTACCGATGTCCGTTGGACCTCCAGGGAAATCCATTCGGGAATTACGCGGAAATCGTCAAGTCCGCGCGGCTCCAAGCGAGCCTGCAAAAATGCCGCCATCGCCAGAGCGCTTTCCGTTCTGACTGAATCGGAAAGGTGCTCTGTCTGTTTGCTTTATCGCATTTTCGGACCTGAAAATGCTCTAGTTGCGGGAAGCGACAAATCCATTATAGGCATTCGCTTTCATGACTCTGGCCGGATTTATTATTTCTCATGCTCGATATCGTCGATCGGCGCCCGTCGATCTTGCACATCACGCTGCAAACCGGGCAGTCTCGCCGCTCCTACCGGCAGGAGGTGGAGGATTCGACAATCGAAGTGCTGCGCCCGCTCATTCGGGCCGATGGTGAATATGACATTCCCATGATTGCGGGCCGGAAGCTCTGGGTCACACGCTCGGGCCGTCTTCTGCTCGCGACGGTTGCGGCGGAGACAGCGATCTGCACGATCGGCGTCGCCGATCAGACCGTCGGCGCGCAAAAGCTTTGGCAGATGCTGCATGAGGATGTGAAGCTCGCGACGAGCCAGGACCGCGTTCCGCCGTCGCCCTGGTGCGCGATAAGACTCGAAGTCGGCCTCGCCGATCATCCGGATGACGCGAAATGGCTGCCCGATTTCGAGCGCTGCCTTGCCTGGACCTGGATCGAGAGTCTGCGGCCGCGGGCGTGATATCGCCTGAATCCACAAGGATTCGTGGTCGCGATCGTAACAACCCTCGTAACAAGCATGGAGGCGAGGGATATGTTTACCTCGTAAGTATTTGATCTATAAGCTGGTGCGGACGACGGGAATCGAACCCGTATGACCGAAGTCGAAGGATTTTAAGTCCTTTGCGTCTACCAGTTTCGCCACGTCCGCTTACAACCTGTTTCAAAAGCCGCCGCCTCATCCTGAGGAGCCACGAAGTGGCGTCTCGAAGCCTCATCCTGAGGAGCAGGCGGAGCCTGCGTCTCGAAGGATGATTTCCAGTGTTCCCCGAAGCCGCCCTCGTCCTTCGAGACGCGCCTTCGGCGCTCCTCAGGATGAGGGCTTGGATGGCGCCATCCTTTTGAAACTGGTTCTCAGAGTCTCCGATTAGCACAATGCTTAGCCATTACCGCTCCAGTGTGCTGCACACAAGCTCACCTTTGCCCGTTCTTCGCAATTGGCGCCTGGAAGGTCAATCCAAGGTCCCAGGGAAAATAAATCCACGTATCCTGCGAGACCTCGGTGATGAAAGTATCGACGAGCGGCCGGCCGAGCGGCTTGGCATAGACAGTGGCAATATGCGCCTTTGGCAAAAGTGCGCGCACGATCTTGATCGTCGCGCCCGTATCGACCAGATCATCCACAACGAGGATGCCTGCTCCCTCGCTCTGCGCAATATCGGGCGAAACACTTTTCAAAAGTTCGGCTTCACTCTGCACCGTTTCATCGCGATAGCTCTTGACGCAAATCGTGTCGATGAGGCGGATATCCAGTTCGCGTGCCACAATCGCCCCAGGCACGAGACCGCCTCTCGTCACCGCCACTATGCCCGAAAAGGGTCCCGCCCCGTTCAAACGCCAGGCAAGCGCGCGGGCATCGCGGTGAAATTGATCCCATGAGACATGAAATGCTTTCTCGGGCATCAGACCAGTCCGGCCTCGAGCTGCGCGACCATGGCCTCGACGGCTTCGGCCACGCTTTCCACCTGCACCGGATTTTTGCCCCGCACGACGATCTGATTGTAAAATTTGCCGTCCTTGACCGAGGGATAGGAGCCGATGGAAAGCTCGCGATTGGCCAGCGCCAGTTCACCAAGCGCGGCGGCGTAAGCGCCCTCCGGCACATTTCCGGCGATAATTGTCCGGGCGATCATCGGA
>DASQCU010000450.1:0-3976 GCA_035634575.1 Beijerinckia sp. | reverse complement strand
GGAGGACATGGGCAATGACCCGAGCCGGGAATCCCCAACCTGCGGGCATCCCGCGCTGAACGCCAAGGATCCGACGCAAAATGCCGAAGCGCCGTCTGCGGCGGTCCCCCTCGGCGATCAATATGCAACCCGCCACAATCCCTTTGCCTATTTCCATTCCATCATCGATTCCGCCGATTGCGCGGCCGATGTCGTCAATCTCAACCGGCTAACGCAGGATCTTAAATCCGAATGGACAACACCCAATTTCGTTTTCATCACGCCCAATCTTTGCAACGATGGACATGATGGCCCTTGCGATAATGGGCAACCGGGCGGTCTTGTATCAGCGGATCAGTTTTTGCAAAAATGGGTTCCCCTTATCATGTCCTCACCCGCCTATCAGCGGGGTGGCCTTTTGATCATCAATTTCGATGAAGGCGGTTATAGCGTTGGCAAGACAGCTTCGGGCGGTATTGCCATCAACTTTCAAGGTGAAACCTGCTGCAACGAACAGCCGGGCCCCAATTTGGGACAATTCCCGCAATCGAGCACGATTGGCTCTTATACGCTGAATTTTCAGGATTTTGGCGGCGATCGGACTGGCGCCGTGCTGCTATCGCCCTTCATCAAGCCTGGCAGCATCGCTAACACGCCATTCAATCATTATTCAATGCTGAAGACGATCGAGGACATTTTTGGTCTCGATTACCTCGGCTATGCGGGCCAGCCGGGCCTTCTGGGCATTTTCGGCTGTGTCTCCTCGGATGTGATCGCAAAAACCGAAAATCAGTTCGGCGAGTGCAAAATCAAATAGACCACTAATTTTGGGCCTGTTGCAAATTCTTCAAAACTTGCAACAGGCCCGGACATTGACCCGGTCACACAAAAAGATGACATGCGATCCAGCCAGGTACTTCCAATATCCTGCACGAACTGTCTCGCATGCCATCCTTTTCTATCCCGCCCCCAAAAGCCTGATCGCTTCGCCGCGCTCAAAAATATTGAGCAGAAGCCGCAAAGCTTGTCCCCGCTCGCCCTCAAGCTTCGGATTTTCGGCGACGATCTTTTGCGCCTCGTTGCGCGCCAGCGCGAGCAAAGGCCCGTGTACATCGAGGCTAGCGAGGCGAAAGCCCGGCAGGCCGGATTGTTTCGTGCCGAGCACTTCGCCTTCGCCGCGCAGGCGCAAATCTTCTTCCGCGATGCGAAATCCATCTTCCGTCTCGCGCATGATCGTGATCCTTGCCTTGGCGGTCTCGCCGAGCGGGCCCTTGTAGAGCAGAAGACAGGAGGATTTGCCGGAGCCGCGCCCGACCCGGCCCCGCAATTGATGCAATTGTGCAAGGCCGAAACGCTCGGCATGTTCGATCACCATGATGGTTGCGGCAGGCACATCGACGCCAACTTCGATCACGGTTGTCGCCACGAGAATTTGGGTTTCGCCTGCCTCGAAGGCGGCCATGGCCATATCCTTGTCGCGGCCTTTCATCTTGCCGTGAACGAGTCCAACCTTGGAGCCGAATACCTCCTGGAGATGCGCGAAGCGCTCTTCCGCCGCCGCGACATCGAGCGCCTCGCTTTCTTCGACTAGCGGACAGACCCAATAGGCGCGCGCACCTTTGGCAAGCGCCCGGCGCAGAGCTTCGACGACTTCCTCCAACCTTTCGAGGGGCAGTGCGCGGGTTTCGATGGGCTGGCGTCCGGGCGGCTTTTCGCGCAAGGTCGAGACATCCATATCGCCGAAATAAGTAAGCACCAAAGTGCGCGGGATCGGCGTCGCGGTCATCACCAGAATATCGACGGCTTCGCCTTTGTCGCCCAGCGCGAGACGCTGGTGCACGCCGAACCTGTGCTGTTCATCGACAACGGCAAGGCCGAGATCGCGAAAAGCAACGCTCTCCTGAAACAAGGCATGGGTGCCGATCAGAATATCGATCTCGCCGGCAGCCAAGGCTTCGAGTGTTTTTGTGCGCGCAAGTCCTTTGTCGCGGCCGGTCAGCAAGGCGAGTTTGAGCCCAGCGCCCTCGCAAAGACCTGCAAGCCCTTCATAATGCTGGCGGGCGAGAATTTCGGTCGGCGCCATCAAGGCGGCCTGGCGTCCGGCTTCGACCATGGCCGCCATCGCAAACAAGGCGACAAGCGTCTTGCCTGAGCCGACATCGCCTTGCAGCAGGCGCAACATGCGGGTCTTTGCGGCAAGATCGGTCTTGATCTCGGCCAGGGCCTTCTCCTGATCCGCTGTGAGACGATAGGGCAGGGCGCCTAAGAGCTGCGAAGCTATGCGGCCATCGCCCAAGGCCGCGCGGCCGGGTGAGCGGCGGACTTCGGCGCGCATCAAGGCGAGCGCGAGCTGGCCGGCGAGCAATTCATCGAGGGCGAGCCTGATCCGCCCGGGCGCCTGAGCACCAATTGCCTCGGGCGCCGCCGGGCGATGCACGCTGCCCAGCGCCTCGGCAAATGTGGGAAATTCGGGAATCCGCAATGCGGGCTTCTCGTGCCATTCGGGCAGAGCGGGGATTTTGGCTAAGGCCGCCTCGATCGCCTTGGCGATGATCCTCTGTGAAAGGCCCTCGGTCGAAGGATAGACAGGCTCGATCGCGGGCATTCTGGCAAAGCCTTGCGCATCGAGCACACGATCGGGATGGACCATCTGGCGATGGCCGTCCCAAAGCTCGAGCTTGCCGGAAATCCAGCGCCTCGCGCCGACCGGCAAGCTCCGCTCTATCCATTGATGATTGGCGAGGAAAAACACCAGAAGAACATCGCCGGTCTCATCTTCGATCAGCACTTTATAGGGCGCCTTGGAGCGGGGCGGCGGCGGCCTGTGCTCGACGACGACGGCCTCCAGCGTCACGACGCTGTCCATCGGCGCTTCGGCGATCTTCGGCCGGTTACGCCGGTCGATGGTGCTGAATGGCAGGTGAAAGAGCAGATCGACGACGCGCGCCGTACCAGAGGAGCCCGCCATGATCTTGTCGAAAAGCTTGGCGGTTTTCGGCCCGACTCCGAGAAGATTTTCAGGGGAGGCGAAAAGCGGATCGAGGAGGGAGGGCCGCATTGCGGGATCCTGGTCTCAGGGCAGTCCTTTGCCAAGCCGCCTTTAGGAACCTGTTAAGGTTTGCCGAGGTTGAGGCTGACAGGCGCTCGGGTGAAGGCTATATAAGCCAGCAGGAAGCCGCGTCCGCTAACTCGTAGCATCAATCATGGAGTTTCAATGTCTGGCTCGCAAGCGTCGAGCGCGGGCCTCGACGTCCGCCGCCGCCGTATCCTGTTTCGCTCCTGGCACCGGGGGATGCGGGAAATGGATCTCATCCTTGGCCGTTTCGCGGATAAGGAGCTCGCCCTCTTGACCGAGGCCGAGCTTGACGATCTGGAAGTCTTGATGGAAGCGCCTGATCGCGACATTTTTACCTGGCTGACCGGGGAGGTGGAAACGCCGCAAAATTACAATACGCCCGTCTTCCGCAAGCTTCTTGCTTTTCACACCCATATGGGGCCTGTCTATATCTAAGAGCAGCTCTTGAGCTGCCAAAGCATCTCGACCACAGCCAACGTGACAGATTTCAAACGCGCGATAGCCGAGCTTGCCAAGGGCGGCTCGCTTACTCTTTCTTCCGTTGCTGAAGGATATGACGCCTTTTGCGTCGCCGATCTCACGCACGCGCTTGCCCGCGATGCCGAGAAGCGGGCGGTCGTCCTGGTCCATGTGGCGCGCGACGATGCCCGTGCGCGCGCCTTTGGCGAGGCGCTCGGCTTTGCGGCGCCGGACATAGAGGTTCTGGATTTTCCATCCTGGGACTGCCAGCCCTATGATAGGGTTTCGCCCAATGCCGCGATTTCCGCGCGGCGGATGACCGTGCTCTCGCGTCTTGCCCGCTCGCGCTCGTCGCTGGAGCGGCCGCGCATCCTTTCGACCACGATCAATGCACTGCTCCAGCGCGTCCCGCCTTTGCAGAAGATCGCGGGCGATACGTTTTCCGCCGCGCCGGGCAATGCG
>DASQCU010000449.1:0-2862 GCA_035634575.1 Beijerinckia sp. | reverse complement strand
TGCCGGAACTCAAGCTCTACCTCGCAGACGATGCGACGGCGCTCTGGCAAAAGACCGAGGAAGAACTCGACCGTTTGCAATTGCCGCCGCCCTATTGGGCCTTTGCCTGGGCGGGGGGTCAGGTTCTCGCGCGCTATTGCCTCGATCAACCTTCGCTCGTCGCGGGCAAGAAGGTCCTCGATTTCGCGGCGGGCTCTGGCCTTGTGGGGATCGCCGCTGCGAAGGCGGGCGCGGCAAAAGTCGAGGCGAGCGAGATCGACGCTTTCGCCATTGATGCCATTGCCATGAATGCCGCTGAGAACAAGGCCGCGATCATGATGCGCGAGGGCGATCTTGTCGGAGCAAGCGGGGATTGGGACGTCGTTCTCGCCGGCGACGTCTCCTATGAGCGCGACATGGCGGCCCGCGTGACCGCCTGGCTCGAAAAGCTCGCCAAGAGCGGTACGAAAGTTCTTATCGGCGATCCCGGCCGCAGCTACCTCGCCCGTGAAAAACTATGCTCTATCGCGCGCTACCCTGTCGCGGTGCCGCTCGATCTCGAGGACGCGCAAGTCAAACTCACGGATGTATGGAGCTTTCGTGAATTGAAATCATGAAATTGGCCATCTTGCTGGTGCGCGTCCAAAGGGACTGATCGCCGTTTTAGAAAATATCCACTCTGCCGCGCTGCAACCGTTCAGACACGTATACCACAGGTCATAAAGAAAATGACCTGTGGTGCCACTCTCGAATTTTCGGCTCAACCCTTTGAAAAAGCGAACATTCGAGAGGGAACCAAGGATCGCCTTTTGCAATCCTTGGTTTAAAGGGCTCAGGTTTCCCTAGGGTTGTGTCTTGACTCGCGGTGAAGCTCCTGCCAAAAACATGATAAATTTCTAAGGATAATTAACCTGTTATTTTATAACAGGTTACGGACTACAGCGTCTGAAAGGCCTCTATATGAGTCGGTCCTCGCTATATGCCGGACTTAGTGAACGCAATCACATCGTTATCAACGGAATCGAACTAAATCTCGACGCACTCATCGATTGGGAACGCCTGATACGTTCGGCGACCAAAGAACTGAGCGAGAAATTCAAAAGCAATCGGCCATTTCCTTACGTCGTGATCGAGGATTTATTCTCTCCGGATTTGCTTGAACTTATGTATTCGGAGTTCGACGGCATCAGATGGAACGACTGGATCCGCTACGACAATCAGAACGAGCGCAAGCTCGGGTCGCATCCAGATACGGAGTTTGGGCCTGCAACCCAGCTTTATTTCAATACGATCTACTCGAAAGCCTTCATCCAGGTGATCCAGCAGCTTTCCGGCCTGCAAGGTCTCGTTCCCGACCCGGAACTCGTCGCTGGAGGCCTGCACGAGATCCCGGAGGGCGGAAAACTCGCGGTTCACCTCGATTTCAATAAGCACCCTGTCACTGGTCTCGATAATCGTCTTGCCTTCATCACCTATCTCAACAAGGATTGGAAAGCCTCCTACGGCGGAGCGCTTGAGCTATGGGACGCCGGGAATGACGAATGTCAGGCTCGGATTGAACCGCTCTTTGGGAGATCTGTTCTCTTCTTTCAGTCGTCGAAAAGTCTGCACGGTCATCCGGACCCGGTCAAAACTCCAGATGGGCGGCCACGGCGATCTGCGACCGCTTATTTCTACAGTAATGGACGTACCGATGGAGACAGCAAGCCCGCACATCTCACCATCATACCATCTGCGGCCAAGCTTGCCGATCATCACAGATTCATGAGCGGGATCAAATATTTCACCCCTCCTGCGCTCGTCGATGCGGTGCGCAGGGTCAAGAAGCTCTTTTGACTATCAATGGGCTGGATTTAAACCCGCTTGCAGTCGGGCCGGACTCTGGAGAGTCTTCACACAAAAGCCATACGAAGATCAAGCGTGCCTTCCTTACCGATTGAATCGAAATTCTTCGCAAGCCATTGCTCCGCGGCCTTACGGCCGAAACCGTGCAATTCCTCGATCAAGGCCAAGGAAGCGTCAAGTTTCGACGCGGTGGAAAGTGGCCGCAGATATGCCCCGCCATCAATCCTGTGCAAATTTGCCCGCATATAATGTTCACGCGCCAATCTTCCTGAATCGATAAGCCGGTTCACGAAGTCGACCGCGCGCATCTCGCTCATCAGCGTGCCATTGAAGTTGATTTCATTCAGGCGGTCTTGAATGTCGCGCGCCGAGCGCGGCGTCTCGCGCCGCTCGATCGGATTGATCTGAACGATCAGAATATCCGGACAGACGGTCTTGTAGAACAAAGGGAAAAGGGGGGGATTGCCTCGATAGCCGCCGTCCCAGTAAGGCACCCCGTCGATCTCCACAGCCTGAAAGAGTAAGGGCAGGCAGGCCGAGGCCATGAGATGGTCCGCCGTGAGTTCATGGCCCTCGAAGACCTTGATCAGACCCGTATGCACATTGGTGGCGGAGACAAATAATTTGAAGTCGGTGAAGTCGCGCACCTTGGCGAAATCGACCATCTTCGCGAGATGATCGCGCAAAGGATTGATGTTCAGCGGATTGAAATCATAGGGGCTCGCATAATGCGTCACGAAATCGGTCCACCAATAGGCAATACTTGTTTGCCATGGCCAGCCGATGAAGAAGCGCTCGAAGATTTGCCGCTGAATTGGCGAAAACCCGTCCTGACTGCCGATCGATTGCCAAAATTGCGCAAGACGCTTGCGGCCGCCCTTTCGGCCGCCTTCGATATAGCCTTGCGCAAGCACGACGGCGTTCATCGCACCAGCGCTCGTTCCGGTGATCGCCTCGATTTCAAGCCGTTCATCGGCCAGCAGCGCATCAAGGACACCCCAGGTGAAAGCACCATGCGACCCCCCGCCCTGCAAGGCG
>DASQCU010000448.1:0-4391 GCA_035634575.1 Beijerinckia sp. | reverse complement strand
ACGGTCATTATATTCTGGCTTCGGAAACCTGCGCGCTCGACATTATCGGCGCACGTTTCGTGCGCGACATCGAGAATGGCGAGATCGTCGTCATTTCCGAAGACGGCATCGAAAGTCTGAAGCCCTTTCCGATGCGTCCGATGCGTCCCTGCATTTTCGAATATATTTATTTCGCCCGCCCCGACTCGATCGTTCACGGCCGGCCCGTCTATGCGGTGCGCAAGGCCATGGGCGCCGAACTCGCACGCGAAGCGCCAGTCGATGCCGATGTCGTGGTGCCGGTCCCTGATTCCGGTGTTCCCGCCGCGATCGGCTATGCGCAGGAAGCGGGTATTCCTTTCGAGCTCGGGATCATCCGCAACCATTATATCGGGCGGACCTTCATTCAGCCGACCCAGACAGTGCGCGAATTGGGCGTGCGCCTGAAGCACAGCGCCAATCGCTCGGTCGTGCAAGGCAAGCGCATCGTGCTTATTGACGATTCGATCGTGCGCGGAACAACCTCGATCAAGATCGTGCAAATGATGCGCGAGGCGGGCGCGCGCGAGGTCCATTTCAGGATTTCATCGCCGCCGATCACGCACCCCGATTATTATGGCATAGATACGCCGGAGCGCGACAAGCTCCTCGCCGCGACCCATACGCTTGAGGAAATGCGGACTTACATAGGCTGCGATTCGCTGGCCTTCCTCTCGGTCGAAGGCATTTACCGGGCAATGGGCGAGAAAGGCCGCGATCCGGTACGGCCGCAATTCACCGACCATTGCTTCACCGGCGATTACCCGACTCACCTTACCGATGTCAGCGGTGAGACGAAAACCCAGCTCTCGCTTTTGGCGGAAGCGGGCTAAGCTGAACGTTGGGGTCCCCGATCAGGAAGTTCTTCCATGTCCCGCCCTCTTGAAGGCCGCATCGCTCTCGTGACCGGCGCCTCGCGCGGGATCGGTCGCGCGGTTGCGCTCGAACTCGCCCGCGCTGGCGCCCATGTGATCGCGCTTGCCCGCACACAAGGCGCGCTCGAGGAACTCGACGACGCAATCCGCGCGGAGGGCTCCGAAGCAACGCTCGTTCCCTGCGACATAAAGGACTTCGAAGCCCTCGACAGGCTTGGCCTCGCGATCTATGAGCGCTGGGGCAAGCTCGATATTTTTATCGGGAATGCCGGGACCCTCGGACCAGTGACGCCTCTCGGTCATGTCGATCCGAAACAATGGGACAATGTTTTCGCGGTCAATGTCACCGCCAATTGGCGGCTCATTCGCTCGCTCGATCCTTTGTTGCGCGCGGCTGACGCTGGCCGTGTCGTATTCATCTCCTCTGGCGCGGGCCATACCGCCAATTTCAAACCCTATTGGGGACCCTACGCGATCTCTAAGGCCGCGCTTGACGCGCTCGCCCGTACCTATGCCGCCGAGACGATCAATACCTCCGCAATCAAGGTCATGAGCGTGAACCCGGGCCCTTTGCGCACCCGTATGCGCGCCACGGCCATGCCCGGCGAAGATCCTATGACCCTGCGCACGCCTGAGGAGCTCGCGCCGAAAATCGCCGCGCTTTGTACGCCGGAATGGACCGAAACCGGCAAGCTCTATGATTTCCCGACGGACAAGATCCTGAGTTTCCAAGCGCCGGCGTGAGTTGGATCAGCCCTCGTGTCCAGCTAAAGTGGAAACCAGTTTTGCGTCCGGACACGCGACAAAACAAATACTAAAGAGCATGACGATTCAAAGATAAGTCATTTTGCTCTAGCGCGGACGAAGCCGTGCTATGAAGAGCCGCGCCCCCCGCTTGAGCTGGGTCACCATAGCCCAGATCCGCGTCGATTTCGCCCAGGCCGAAAGCTGATCGCGGAACTGCACGAGCCAATTCATGAACTTGGCGAACCAGCCGATGGTTTTGAGCTTGGCACGCCCGGCCTGATAGACCCGCTCCACCAGCACGAGGCTGAGGAGATAGGCGCCGGCCATCGTGACAAGCCCGATCGTCACATGCCCGGTGCCCAGGAGATAGAGCGCATAGACTTTCGCAGGCTCCGCGATCACAAAGGGAATCGCGAGCAAAACGAGGATGCCATAGGCCGGAAGGGTCGCGACGAATTCTTCAAACCGGATGACGAGCCAAAGCTTCGCGAACCAGCGCAGGAAGGGGCGAAAGAGCGGGACGATGATCGCGTCGAGCGCGACATAGAAAATGACGAGCGATTCCGCGAGCCACAAAAGGACGCGGCGCAAGCCTGATTGTCTTTCGCCTTCCGGCAATGTCATCTTTAGGCCTTGCTAATATTTGCGGAAAGAGTTTGTCGCCAAGCTTACGTCAACCTTGGGGCGGCAAGGGTTTGGTCGCCACGCCGATCGGTCCTTCATAGAGCTTACGGCCGGAGGATTTCTCGCTCAGGATGATCGGCTGATCCTTGGGCGCACCTTGATCGACACCCCGCCTCGCGACATGCTTGAGCGCGCTCAGAGCCTCCTGTTCTGTGGCCCAATTGCGTTCCTCGCGATGTTTGATTGACGGAATCTCGTAAATATAGAAAGGCACGACTATTCTACCGAATTGATGTGACACGACCGAGCATAAGGCTGATAGGTGGCGCAGGCCAAATTAAATTTCCGCTAGCTCTGCCGCGCCTTTTTCTGCGCATAAGGATTGTCGCTTGTCTTTTTCGACATGCGGATTGGCACGCCGGGCAGATCGAAGGCCTGACGCAGGCCGTTGACCAGAAAGCGCTCATAGCTCGTCGGCAATTCGTCGAGCTGATTGCCGAAAATCATGAAATAGGGCGGCCGCGCGCGCAATTGCGTCATGTAGCGGATCTTGATCCGCCGGCCGGAGACAGCGGGCGGCGGCGTCTGTTCAAGCGCGCCGGCGAGCCAGCGATTGAGCCTTGCCGTCGAGATCCGCTTGTTCCAGGTGACATGGACGCGGAAAATCGCTTCCATCAATTTCTCGATGCCCTCCCCCGTCGCGCCGGAAACCGGAACGACGGGCGCGCCCTTCACCTGCGGCAGGAGCCGTGCCGCCTCCTCGCGTAATTCGGATAATTTCGCGCCCCTGCCCGCCCCTTGGGCCTCGATCAGATCCCATTTGTTGAGACCGATGACGAGCGCCCTGCCCTCCCGCTCGACAAGATCGGCGATGGTCAGATCCTGTTTCTCGAAAGGAATGGTGGCATCGAGCAAAAGCACGACGACTTCGGCGAATTTTGCCGCGCGCAGAGCATCGGCGCCCGCAAGCTTCTCAAGCTTGTCCTCGACCTTGGCGCGCTTGCGCAGGCCCGCCGTGTCGAAAATCTTCACCTTGCGGCCGCGCCATTCGAAATCAATGCCGATGGAATCGCGGGTGAGGCCCGCCTCCGGCCCCGTCAAGAGACGATCCTGACCCAGGATGCGATTGAGCAGGGTGGACTTGCCAGCATTGGGACGGCCGACGACAGCAATCCGCAGAGGTTTCGTAATATCGAGTTCGGAGCCGTCCTCGTCTTCGCCGAGTTGAAGCCGTTTTGCCTCTTCTTCTTCCTCGTCCGGCAGTTCGGTTTCTTCAGGAAGGGCCTCGCGCAGTGCCGAATAAAGTTCGGAAAAACCGTCACCATGTTCGGCTGAAAGCGGAACAGGGTCGCCAAGACCAAGGTCGAACCCTTCGATCGCGCCGGCTTCACCAATCCGCCCCTCGGCCTTATTGGCGATGAGAATCAAGGGTTTTCCGGCGCGGCGCACGAGATTGGCGAAGAAGCGATCATCGGGCGTCAGGCCGACGCGGGAATCGAACAGGAAGAAAATTCCGTCGGCATGTTCGATCGCGGCTTCCGTCTGCGCCCGCATCCGGCCGGGCAGCGAGATCTGATCGCCCTCTTCAAGTCCGGCCGTATCGATGATGGTAAAGGTAAGATCGCCGAGCTTGGCTGCGCCTTCGCGACGGTCGCGGGTGACGCCCGGCCGGTCGTCAACCAGCGCCAGCTTCTTGCCCACGAGGCGATTGAACAGCGTGGACTTGCCGACATTCGGGCGGCCAATGATCGCGATTCTGAACATTACTTGGACCCAAGCTTGCCAGCTTGAACGAGGCTAAGGAAGGCTTCAGCGCGCTGACGCAAGGCAGCGGGCGCCGCTGGGTCGGTAACGATCGCGTCGAGCCAACGCCCGGCAGCAGCGAAATCGTCGCGCTTCAAGGCCGCCAGGGCGAGAAGTTCGCGAACCGAATTGCGATAGGGGAAAGACCCCGTCGCCAAGGGACTGAGCTTTTGTTCAACCTCTTTCGGATCGGCCTGATCGACGAAGAGCATGGCCGAGCGCAAACGCGCAACGTCCTGGAAGGCGGGATCATAGCCCGGCTCACTGGCAAGTGCGTCATAGGCCTTTCGCGCCGCTTCCGGATCGTGCGCCGCCAGTTCATCC
>DASQCU010000447.1:0-5254 GCA_035634575.1 Beijerinckia sp. | reverse complement strand
CTTGATTCGATTCTACGCTAGGCATTTTCATGAAAGTAATCTTGGCCCAGCCACGGGGATTTTGTGCCGGCGTTGTCCGCGCGATTGAGATTGTGGAACGTGCCCTCGCCAAATATGGTGCGCCCATCTATGTCCGCCATGAGATCGTCCATAATGGTTACGTGGTCGAAGGCCTGAAAGCCAAAGGCGCACATTTTGTCGAGAATTTGTCCGAGGTACCGCGCGGCGCAAGAACCATCTTCAGCGCCCACGGCGTCTCCCGCGCCGTCGAGGAGGAAGCGGCGATCCTGGGCTTGCCGGTTCTCGACGCGACCTGCCCGCTCGTCGCCAAGGTACATAATCAAGGCGAGCGCTATGTCGAGCAGGGCCGTACGGTAATCCTCATCGGCCATGCCGGCCACCCCGAAGTGGAAGGGACAATGGGTCGCATCCCTGGACCCGTCCACCTTGTGCAGTCGGAGAAGGATGTCGAAGCCATCGCGCTCGCCAATGATACGCCGCTTGCCTATGTCTCGCAGACAACCTTGAGCGTCGATGATACGCGTTCGATCATTGCTGCGCTGAAACGCCGCTTCGTCGATATCATCGGCCCCGAAACCAAGGATATTTGCTACGCTACACAAAATCGGCAAAGCGCGGTGCGTCAATTGAGCCAGCTCGTCGATGTCGTGCTTGTCGTTGGCGCTAAAAACAGCTCTAATTCCAATCGCTTAAGGGAAATCGGCGCCGAGGCCAATGTGCCGAGCTTTCTTATTGCGGATAGCACGGAACTTGATCTCGATATTTTACGAAACGCCAGCGTCGTGGGCCTCACCGCTGGCGCATCGGCGCCGGAGGTTCTCGTTCATAATGTGATCGAGGCCTTACGCCTCCTGGGGCCGGTCGAGCTGAGCTTGCTGCCCGGTGTCGAAGAAGATATCGAATTCAGGCTGCCCCCTGAGTTGATCGACGCATGATCACATCGTCGCACATGGCGCGAATGCTCATACCGTCTCACGCCCCCCTTCAAGGAAGGGATTGTGCCCCGCAAGACACATTGCTTGCGTCAATTGATGTGCGGGATCGGGAGTCCTGAAATCCATGCTGATTCAGGATATATTATGTTATAAGAAGGCTAACTTATGGCGGCTTCGCCGAAGAAATTTTTCTTGCATTTTCGTCTTTATTCAAGATCGAGCCGAAAATTCAAGCATCGCGCCCTCAGTCATCTCTCATGACCGGCGGGATCAATACCGATGATCACAAAGTAATGACCGTTGGACCAGGAAAGGAACCCTGAATCCTCAAGGATTCAGGGTATATATTCTTATGAAAAGCAAACGACCCTGAGGAGGCGGTAATGGGAATACCATTTCTGCAAATGGCTGAGATCGGCGCCTATGTGGTGCAGCAAAAGCTCATGCGGCGCGAACGCTTTCCGCTCGTCCTCATGCTTGAACCCTTGTTTCGCTGCAATCTCGCTTGCGCGGGTTGCGGCAAGATCGACTATCCGGACGAGATCCTGAACCAGCGCCTGCCGCTCGAGGATTGCCTGAAGGCCGTGGATGAATGCGGCGCGCCGGTCGTTGTGATTGCTGGCGGCGAGCCCCTGCTGCACAGGGATCTCCCCGAGATCGTCAAGGGCGCCATTGCCAGACGCAAATATGTCACCGTTTGCACCAATGCGCTTCTGCTCGAAAAGAACCTCGATCGCTATCAGCCTAATCGCTATTTCAACTGGTCGATCCATCTCGATGGCGATGCTGAAATGCACGACCACTCGGTCTGCCAGGAAGGTGTATTCGAACGCGCGGTCCATGCCCTGAAACTTGCCAAGGCGCGCGGGTTTCGCGTCACCATCAATTGTACATTGTTCAATAATGCCGACCCGGCTCAGGTCGCCGCCTTTTTCGATGATGTGAAGACGCTCGGCATTGAAGGCATCACGGTCTCGCCGGGCTATGCCTATGAACGCGCGCCCGATCAGCAGCATTTCCTCAATCGCTCCAAGACAAAGGAACTCTTCCGCCAGATTTTTTCGCGCGGAAACAAAGGCAAGGCCTGGCCCTTCTTCCAATCGCTGCTTTTTCTCGATTTCCTCGCCGGCAACCGGACCTATCAATGCACCCCCTGGGGCAATCCCACCCGGACGGTCTTTGGCTGGCAGCGCCCCTGCTATCTGCTTGGCGAAGGCTATGTGGGCAGCTTCAAGGAACTCATGGAAGAAACCGATTGGGATGCCTATGGCACCGGCAATTATGAAAAATGCGCCGACTGCATGGTCCATTGCGGCTTCGAGGCCAGCGCCGTGCAGGATGCCTTCAAACATCCCTTGCGCGCACTCGGCGTCGCTTTGAAAGGCATCCGGACCGAAGGCCCGACGACGCCCGATCTTCCGCTAGACCGGCAACGTCCCGCTGAATATGTCTTCGCCCGGCAGGTCGAGGAGCAACTCGCGGTAATCGGTGAAGCCAAGCCGGCCGGCAATCATCTTTCGGCCGCGGAGTAAAGCCACGAAAGCCGCTCTCGCATCGAGCGCCGTGCGCGCGAGCTGCGGGATCTGCATGGGATCGCGCAAGATTGAGCGAAACACCGCATCAAGCGCGACCGTCCCATCGGGCCGCATTCCGACAAGCGCGGCATGCGGCAATTGCCGCTCCGCCGGATCGGCAATGACACGGAACGCGGCGAAGGGCAGCCCAAAGGCTCCTGCGACCCGCGCCGCTATATGCGATTCCATATCGGCGGCGTGCGCACCCGTCTCGACGTGCAAGGCGCGTTTGGCGGATTGGTCGATGACCGGATCATCGACACCAGCAAGATCGACAAAGAGCGCGCCGCCAAGGGCTGTGGAAAGACGTCGCGACCATGCCCGATCGCAGTCGTAACACTCGCCTCCTGCCGCGATGACTCTGCGCGCGACGAGCGCGGTGCCGGGTCCAAGTCCCGGCGCAAGGCCGCCTGCAACACCAAAACTGATGATCGCCGAAGCGCCAGCCAAGACCTCCTGCTCGAGGTCTCGCGCGAGACCCGCTCCATCGCCGCCGCCCGAAAGCACATGGATCTGCGGACCGGCGGCAAGTCTCGCCTCGGCACGCAGGCCCGTGACCGCAATGACCCTCGAAGCGCCTACATCCCCACCAGCACCGAAGGGTGATTGCCCTTCTTCAGGTTTCGGAAGCGCGCCATTGCCCAAAGCGGGAAGAACTTGGAATAGCCGTGATAACGCAGATAAAAAACCCGCGGAAATCCGGTCGCGGTAAAACGTTCCTCTTGCCAAAAGCCGTCCTCCGCTTGCGTGCGCGTCAAATAGCGCATCCCCCTCGCAACTGCCGGATCATCGGCCTCACTGGCGGCCATCAGGGCAAGCAAGGCCCATGCCGTCTGCGATGATGTGCTTGGCGCAGGCTGGTAGCCCGCGTAGTCCAGGGCGTAACTTTCGCCGCCTTCGCCCCAGCCGCCATCCTCGTTTTGAATGCGTTTCAGCCAGGCGACAGCCTTTTGTACCGATGCGGTTTGCGGGTCGATCTTGACCGCGTTGAAAGCGCAAAGCACCGACCAGGTGCCATAAATGTAATTCATGCCCCAGCGGCCGAACCAGCTGCCGTCCTTTTCCTGGGTGTGCATGAGATAATCAACAGCGCGTTGCAGATTTTGATTGCGCGCAGGCGTGTGTCCAAGCTGGCCAAACATCGAAATGCAGCGCGCAGTGACATCGGCCGTTGGTGGATCGAGCAACGCGCCGTGATCGGCGAAGGGAATATAGTTGAGATAATCGCGATCATTATCTGCATCGAAAGCACCGAATCCGCCATTGGCGCTTTGCAAACCTTCGATCCATTCTGTCGCGCGTGCGATCGCGGCTTTGAAATCGGATCTCGAAGGGTCGGGCCAATGATTGGCCGCGCGATCCATCGCAAGGACCACGACCGCCGTATCATCGAGATCGGGATAGTGGGCATTGGCATATTGGAATGCCCATCCGCCCGGCCGGACGTGCGGTTTCTGCCAGGCCCAATCTCCCGCGACATCCGTCACTTGCCGCGGCTCGAGCCAATCGAGTCCGGCGCGCACTTTTTGTGCGAGTTCATCGCCGCCGGCTTCCATCAAGGCATGACAGGCAAGCGCCGTATCCCACACCGGCGAGACGCAGGGCTGGCAATAGGCTTCATCCTCCCTGACAACTACAAGCTTGTCGATGGCATTCAGGATCTGAACCATCCGCGGATCGGACCTTGGCACGCCAAGCGCCTCGAACATCAGCGCGGAATAAGTCATGGCCGGAAAGATCGCGCCAAGACCATCCTCACCATTGAGCCGCTCGGTGACGAAGGCAACCGCCTTATCGATCGCCCTTTGCCGCGAACGCTTGGGAAAATAAGGCTCGACGGCCTGAAGCACCTTGTCGATTACGCCAAAGAGTGTTGTCCAGGGAAAAGACTGATGTGCCGCGCCCGGCCAATGACGGACCTCGTCCGGCGGCACGGTGAAAAGTTCATCGATCCGGATATTGCGCGGATTGACGGCCTTGCGCTTCAAGGCGTTCACGACCATCAGCGGTGTGAGAACGGTGCGCGCCCAATAAGAGATTTTCGCGATGTGAAACGGAAACCAGCGCGGCAGAAGCATGATTTCGATTGGCATCACCGGCACGCCGCGCCAGGGCAAGGCGCCGAATTGGGCGAGCAAAGCACGGGTGAAAACATTCGCGGCCGCCGCACCGCCATGCGCGAGGATCGCCGCCCTCGCCCTTTGCATATGCGGAGCATCCGGGCTATCGCCGATCGCCTTCAGCGCGAAATAGGCCTTCACGCTGCACGAAATATTGAATTCGCCATCGGTGAACAAAGGCCAGCCATCGTGCTCGGCCTGATGGCGGCGCAAATAGCGGCCGATCTTTTCTTCAAGGGCGGCATCGACAGGCGTGCCGAGATAATGTTTGAAGAGAATATATTCGGCGGGAATGGAAACATCCGCCTCGAGTTCAAAAACAAAATGCCCGTCAGGACGCTGCCTGTGAAGAAGGGCATGCGTCGCCCGGCCAATCGCAGTCTCAATCTCGGAGACTTCTGCCGCAAAACTGCCTGAACCCTCTGTCATACTCTGCGAACAAGCCTCGTCTTTCATCGTATTGGCCCAATTCCATGAAAGCCTGTCGGTCAGTCTCGAAGCAGCCGATCGGCGCCGCGTTTCACGACATCATGCTCGGCCGATGATCGCATCCGCCGCGCGATTGCCGGACCGGATGGCGCCCTCGATCGTTGCGGGCAATCCG
>DASQCU010000446.1:0-5958 GCA_035634575.1 Beijerinckia sp. | reverse complement strand
TGAGATCGGGCACGAGGTCCTTCACCACCATCATATGCGGCAGAGGATAGATTCTGACCGCGCCCTTGATCTCGTCCATGCCCTTGGTGCAGGCAAGCGTATTGGTCCCGTCGATGTTCATCGCGCAGGAGCCGCAAATCCCTTCGCGGCAGGAGCGGCGGAAGGTCAGGGTCGGATCGACCTTCGACTTGATCCAGATGAGCGCATCGAGAACCATGGGCGCGCAATCGTCGCGATCGACATAATAAGTGTCAATCCGCGGGTTCTGGCCATCTTCGGGGTTCCAGCGATAGATGCGGAACTCCTTGAGGTTCTTGGTATTCGTGGGCTTCGGCCAAGTCTTGCCCGTGCCGACACGCGAATTTGCGGGAAGTGCGATCTCAACCATTTTTTGTCCTCAACGCTTGCCGTCACGCACCGCGCGATACGTTGGAAACCGACGTCAAACCTTTGAGCTCAATAAACGCGCGCCTTTGGCTCGATATATTGCATCTCATTGGTCATCGTGTAGCTATGCACCGGGCGATAATCGATCGACACGGTCCGCTTGGCAGGGTCGATCGAGGCCAGAGTGTGCTTCATCCAGTTCTGGTCGTCGCGCTCGGTGTAATCCTCGCGGGCATGGGCGCCGCGCGATTCGGTGCGGTTCACCGCGCCATCCATGGTGACGACGGCCTGGATGATCAGATTGTCGAATTCGAGGGTCTCGACGAGATCCGAATTCCAGATCAGGCTGCGGTCGGTGACCGAGATCTGATCTTTCGCGCCCCAGACTTCATGGATGAGCTTCGAGCCTTCCTGAAGAGTTTCGCCGGTACGATAGACCGCGCAATTGGTCTGCATGACCTTTTGCATTTGAAGCCGCAATTCGGCGGTCGGGGCCCCGCCCTTGGCAAAGCGGAAATGATCGAGGCGCGAGAGAGCAAGATCGGCGGAATCGGCAGGCAGATCAGCCTGTTTGGCACCGGGCGTCACGAGTTCGGCGGCGCGCAGACCCGCGGCACGGCCGAAAACAACGAGATCGATCAGGGAATTCGAGCCGAGGCGATTGGCCCCATGCACGGAGACGCAGGCGGCTTCGCCAATCGCCATGAGGCCCGGCACGATCACGTCGGGATCGCCGTCCTTCTTGATCACGACTTCGCCGTGAAAATTCGTCGGGATGCCGCCCATGTTGTAGTGAACGGTCGGCAGGACCGGGATCGGCTCCCTGGTGACATCGACGCCGGCGAAGATCTTCGCGCTCTCCGAAATGCCGGGCAGGCGCTCTGCCAAGATCTTGGGATCGAGATGGTCGAGATGGAGGTAGATATGGTCTTTGTTCTTGCCGACGCCGCGCCCTTCGCGGATTTCCACCGTCATCGCGCGTGACACCATGTCGCGCGGGGCGAGATCCTTCACCGATGGCGCATAGCGCTCCATGAAGCGCTCACCCTCCGAATTGGTCAGGTAGCCGCCCTCGCCGCGCGCGCCCTCGGTGATGAGGCAGCCCGCGCCATAAATGCCGGTTGGGTGGAATTGCACGAATTCCATGTCCTGCAGGGGCAGACCCGCGCGCAGAACCATGGCATTGCCGTCGCCGGTGCAGGTATGGGCGGAAGTCGCCGAGAAATAGGCCCGGCCATAGCCGCCCGTTGCGAGGATCACGAGCTGCGAGCGGAACCGGTGGATCGTGCCGTCATCGAGCTTCAGGCAGACGACGCCGCGGCAGCGGCCCTCTTCCATGATGAGGTCGATTGCGAAATATTCGATGAAGAATTCCGTGTCGTTGCGCAGCGCCTGACCGTAAAGCGTGTGCAAAATCGCGTGCCCGGTGCGGTCGGCCGCCGCGCAAGTGCGCTGCGCGGGCGGACCCTTGCCGAAATCAGTGGTCATGCCGCCGAAGGGACGCTGATAAATGCGGCCATCCTCGGTGCGCGAGAAAGGCACGCCCCAATGTTCGAGCTCGAAGACGGCCGCTGGCGCATTGCGGCAGAGATATTCGATCGAGTCCTGATCGCCCAGCCAGTCCGATCCCTTGACGGTATCGTACATGTGCCATTTCCAATTGTCGGGACCCATATTGGCGAGCGAAGCCGCGACGCCGCCCTGCGCGGCAACCGTATGCGAGCGGGTCGGGAAAACCTTGGTGATACAAGCCGTCCGCAGACCCGCTTGCGAGCAGCCGACCGTTGCCCGCAAACCCGCGCCGCCGGCGCCGACGACCACGACATCGAATGTATGATCGGTGATCGGATAGGCGGTGCCATTCACGGCCGGGGCCGCATTTCCGTTCGATGCACCGTTGAGGGCCATGGTTTTACCTTTCCCCAAAAAATCATTGCGGACCGGAATTTCAAACAGCATTTCTGTGAAGCTGACTGTTTGGCCGGTGCTTGTGCTTGAACCCGGCTTCAACCGGTGTGTTTCTGTTTTATCTACCTTTAATCCTCAAGGATTCAGGGTCTATCACCGGCAGCTTCAGGCTCGGACAGCTTTGGCCCGAAGCTGCGGGCGTGAATTAGATGAAGCTGATCTTCAAGACCGCGTAAACGCAGGCAAGGCCAACGCAGACCGAGAAGAAAAGATTGGCCATCATCGACCAATCCTTGAGATGTGTGTCATGCACGTAATCGTCGATGATGGCCTGCATTCCGACCTTCATGTGCGAGACGCCGGTCAAAATGAAAAGCAGCATCAAAAGCGCCGGAAAGGGCTGGCCAAGCGTGGCGCGAACCCCGGCGTAATCCTTGCCCACGAGCGAAAGAACGAGCCAGACAAATGCAATCGTGAGAGGAACAAGCGCGATCGAAGTTACTCGAAGGTGCCAGGTATCCTGGGTGCCCGACCTCGCGGTCCCAAGAAAGCGAACCTTGCTCGCGGCGGTTTGCAAGGAGGCTGGATCTCTCGCCATGATGACCTATTCCTTCAACTTGAACTTGCAACTCGAACTTGCGGCGATCAGAAAACGATATAGGCAATGATCCAGGCGAGGAGCGTCAGGACGATCCCGCCGATCAGCGTGGCTTGCGCCAGATATTCGCGCTCCGGGTGAGTGAAGCCATAGCCCGCATCCCAGATGATGTGACGGATGCCGCCCAGAAGATGATGGAACAAGGCCCAGGTGAAGCCAAAAAGGATGAGCTTGCCGATGATCGAATTCAAGAATCCGGCCGCAATTGCAAAAGCGTCCGGACCCGTCGCTGCCGCGATCAGAAACCAGGCGAGAAGCAGCGTGCCGACATAAAGCGCCGCGCCGGTGATGCGATGCGCAATCGACATCATCATGGTCAGCATCGGGCGATAGATCTGCAAATGCGGGGAAAGCGGCCGCCGGCTCTCCGCGCTGCCAGGACGCAAATCGACTTCGGCCATGGGCTTGAACTCACCTTGTTTAGAATTACTCCGGCTTCCACTAATCCAAACTATGCCGCAGAGCAACGTACTTTCCGTCCGGAAATTCGACATATGCCGCACACGGGGCGGCAAAATAACGGGCTGCTCCAGGAAGGCTTGGGCAGACTGGCGATCCACGCGGCAAAAAGTCATGTTGCCCTGCGAAGCGGCATTGCCAAATGCCCGCCGCGCGGTAGAAGTAAGGATGTGCTTAAGCCTGTTGCTTTGGAACGATGGGAGAGGGGAGTCATATCAAGGGTCGCCAGCTTCACCCTCGGTTCGTTTCTGGAATTTTCGCTTTTTCAAGGGGATGAGGCAAAAATTCCAGAGTGGCCCAAGGGTCATTCTTTACGACCGTTGGTATAATGGACCGAAGCGGGTGCCGGTTCGGCGGGAGAGCACGCGCGATAATTCATAGCCCTGGACCCGATTTTTGTTCTGGCAGCAGCTTTGGCCGTCTCGGCTTGAACGACGCGGAAGGCGCTGCTGACTCACGGCAGCATAATGCCAATGGCGGAAATCACGATGGTGCAACGCTCGAAATCGATCTCTTTTCTTGCCATCGCCTGTTGCGCTGCGGTCATGTTTTTCGCGCGGCCAGGTCAGGGACTTGCCGCTGCGGGGCGGATCACCATCGAGTCCGGGGGAGTTCCACGGAGCGCCATCCTCGTTCAACACGAAAGATTGAAGAAGGCGCGCCGGCCGCTTGTCATCATTCTGCATGGTGGCAGCGGCAATGCCGGCCGGGTCAGACGGAGGCTCGGTCTTGAGGAGAGGGCCCGATCCTACGGCCCCATTCTGGTTTATCCAGATGCCATTTCCGGCCATTGGAGCGACGCGCCTGGGCCGGAAGCCAGCCGCGATGCGGCCTTCATCCATGATCTCGTCGCCAAGCTCGTGGCGGAGGGCATAGCCGACCGGCACCGGGTTTTCCTCGTCGGTGTTTCCACGGGCGGAATGATGGCTTTGCGGCTTGCCTGCGACCATGCGAACACTTTCGCGGGCGTCGCCGCGGTCATCACCGGCCTGCCGGCGGATCTTGTGCAGACGTGCAAGCCGTCCCGTCCTGTGCCGCTCCTCATGATCGTCGGCACAGCTGATCAGCGGGTTCCCTATCAAGGGGGCAAGGCCAATCTGGCCGATAGCAAGGCCGAGCTCGCTTCTGTCGAGACGACCCTTGGCATTTTCGGCAAGGCGGCTGGCTGCGGGGAAGGTCATACGACCATCGCTTTCCCTGAACGTGATACGCGTGATGGAATTCGCGCCTATCTCGACCGGCTGAACGGATGCAAAGTGCCGGTCGAAGCGGTGCGGATCGAAGGCGGCGGTCACATTATCCCTGGCCGGCGGGGCGGCGGCGGGCAGGGTCCCGCACTTGGCGCATCCATTAGTGACGTCAATAGCGCGAAGCTGGTCTGGGATTTTTTCAGCCGGCTGGGCGGCTGATGGCAGCCCATCTTTGAAAGAGAGGAAATTTCAGAAGCGAATCAGGCAAGCTTTACAATTGCAGCAAGCTGCGCCTGCAAAGCCAGTGCATCGCCCTTTAGTATCAAGGTCTTGATACGGCTCGTTGCGCCAGATTCGAGCTCCACCGCCGTGCGTGGGAGTGCGAGCGCCTTGGCAATCAATCGGATGAGGGCAGCATTGGCTTCCCCTTCCTGCGGCAAGGCCCGCACCCGCGCCTTCAAAACGGCGCGGCCATCGGAGAGCGACTCGATCCCCGTGATGTCATCGCGCGCCGATTTCGGTGTCAGGCGGACGGTCAAAACGAGATCGGCGCCGCGCAAGTGCCAAGGCGGCGCATCCTCCGGCCTATGCACGGCCGAATAGAGCCTCAGAAGACATAAGGATAGATATAATAGCCAATGACTTGCCTGATGAAATAGACAAGGAGCAGCAAAATAACCGGAGAAATATCGATTCCCCCGAGATTGGGCAGCATGTTGCGAATCGGCCGCAAAACCGGCTCCGTGAGCGCGTTCAATGCGTTCCATATGGAGCGCACGAAGTCATTGTAAATGTTTATCACGTTGAAGGCGATGAGCCAGGAAAGGATCGCCACGATAATGATCACGTAGCTATATAGATCGAGAACCGTCAAAATAACATCGAGAAGCGCGCGCATGAAATCTCCTGGGCGCCATAGCCACCCGCTTTGTCTATATAGCTCAAGCCGAGCCGGCAAGTCCATTTCTGCCAGCTACAAGGGGCGTCATATCCGGCCCTTCCCCGAAATGGCCGTCTATCAACGGTTAAACTCCGACGGGAGCTGCGTTCTGGTCTTGCGCCCGCACCGACACTCGCGTAGAAACCGGCTTGGAACGGGGCTGTAGCTCAGATGGGAGAGCGCTGCAATCGCACTGCAGAGGTCAGGGGTTCGATTCCCCTCAGCTCCATGAGATTGCTCGTCGCATAGCCGACGATATGACATAGAGATTCAAGGGGTTGTTGCCCGCCGCCGCTCGGTAGGACGGAGAGTTCCAATGACGGCGCGCGAGGCAAACCCCAATGGACGCCGCGGCAAGGCTGCGGCGTTTTTCTTTGTACAAGGCCTTAAGACGTCCAGTCTCGCCAACGTGGTCG
>DASQCU010000445.1:0-5783 GCA_035634575.1 Beijerinckia sp. | reverse complement strand
CTCGATGCCAAGGCAAAGAGCGGCGAACTCGTCGCCTATATCGGGTTCGACTGTACGGCGGCGTCGCTCCATGTCGGCTCGCTCGTCCAGATCATGATGTTGCGCTGGCTGCAAAAAACCGGCGGCAAGCCGATCGCGCTGATGGGCGGCGGCACGACGCGGGTCGGCGATCCGTCCGGCAAGGACGAGAGCCGCAAAATTCTCAGCCTTGAGACGATCGCCGAGAACAAGGAAGGTATCAAGCGCGTCTTCACGAAATTCCTGACCTTCGGAGAGGGCAAGACTGACGCGATCATGACCGATAATGCGGAATGGCTCGCCGCGTTGAATTACATCGATTTCCTGCGGGAAGTCGGGCGGCATTTTTCGGTCAACCGGATGCTCTCGATGGATTCGGTCAGGATGCGGCTTGAGCGCGACCAGGAATTATCCTTCCTCGAATTCAACTATATGTGCCTGCAGGCCTATGATTTCGTTGAGCTTTACAAGCGTTACGGCTGCACGCTACAGATGGGCGGCTCGGATCAATGGGGCAATATCGTCACCGGCATTGATCTCGGCCGCAGGATGGGTGCGGCACAGCTCTATGCCCTGACCTCGCCGCTTCTCACCACGGCCTCTGGCGCAAAAATGGGCAAGACGGCGCAAGGCGCGGTCTGGCTCGAAGAGAGCCTGTTGCCCGTCTTCGACTATTGGCAATATTGGCGCAATTGCGAGGATCAGGACGTTGGGCGCTTCCTGAAGCTCTTCACCGAATTGCCGCTCGATGAAATCGCCCGGCTCGAAGCCTTGAAAGACGCCGAGATCAACGAGGCCAAGAAAATCCTGGCGACCGAAGCGACGGCCATGGTGCATGGCCGCGAGGCTGCCCTGCAAGCCGCCGAGACCGCGCGAAAAACATTCGAGGAAGGCACTTTGGCCGAAAGCCTGCCTTCCATCGAGATTCCGCGCGGCGAGATCGAGGCTGGTCTTGGCGTGCTCGCCGCCTTCGTCAAGGCAGGGCTCGTCGCCTCAACCGGCGAGGCAAGGCGGCAGATCAAGGGCGGCGGCCTCAAGCTCAACGATGCCAATGTCACCGACGAGCGCGCGACGATCGGGCTTAGCGATGTGGCGGAAGGCGTCGTGAAGCTCTCGCTCGGCAAGAAGCGCCATGTTCTGCTGAAGCTGGTTTGAAGGCCGAATACTCCGGGAGATAAAGTGGCGCGTGACTGTCGGATGGCCTCGTTCTCGTTATGCCCCATACGTTTTCGCGTGGCGAACGAGATGACTGGGGCGCTGCCCTGTTCTACTCGCCGTGCGAAACCGACCATTATACTCGTATACTCGCGAATCCGCTTTATGAATCACATTTATACTCCAGTTGGAAGAGAGCGTGTGAGCGCTTGACAACCATGAGCAATGTAAGAAGGAAATGAGTGTAGATGAAAACAGTAACAGATGACGATAAACTATCCCTCGACTCTATGACAAATAACAATAGAAAAATAACTAATGCGAAACATGATATTAAGATGAGATAGGATATATTTATATTCATTTCACTGAGCAGTTGTTTACGAACGCTCAATGTTTCTTCTTGTATTTCTGCTAGCCGGTCGTCACCTAGTTTCGGCCACTTCCTTTGAAATATACCAAAAACAGCTACCTGTATATTCAGGAGAAGCGCGATAAAAATTCCGAAAAAAGTTATTGAAACATTGTATACATCATTGGAAAGAGATAAGTGTCTCCAATACATTATAGATCCAAATGCCATCGGCAAAAGATAAAATAGTGCCAAATCAACGCTTGATCGTTTGCCCGATCGGACATCGCGCAGCGTGTCGAGGTGGTCTGTCAGGATACGGGAAACATCAATTTTCATGACCACTCCCTGACACAGTCGTATGGAAGTCCTTCAGCAGCGCATTGGATTCCTTTTCCAGAGAAGCGAATGTCGGATGGCCGTTGGGGCCTCTCACAATCACGTCTGTTAGATCAATCACCCCGGCATCGCTGTTGTTTCCGAACACTCCAACACGCCGCGTTCGCCCGCCCACTCGAATTTCGGCAACAGCTTCGCCGAATGATATCCCCTCATGGGTAATGACACCCAAAGCGTCTTTTTTTAGAGAACGACTCAACGACGCCAACAAACCGAGATTGCCATTTCGCTTTGCAGTTAGCGATACTTCGAAATCGATTGTTTGGCGGGTGCGCTCGCCAAGATACTTATCAGTTAAATCTTTCGAAGCGTTCCTCTTGATCAGCCTCAGTTTCTTCACCGGGGCGCTGTAATACATGCTGCCAGACAGGTCGTTTGGGAGTAGCTTCTTAAACACTATAACAAAGCCAGGGTTTGCCTTTTCAAATGATTCTTGCATCTCTGACATGACCAGTTGGATACAAGACCTCCCTTGAAACGATTGGAAAACGGCGAATATATGAGTCGATTTCGTTGGGTACCAGAACTCGAAAAAAAGCGGAATCTCCTCAATGTCAGTTACTTTTCTTCGATAATTATGTTTTTTTGTATTTGTATCTACAAAATTACTTTCGAATCCGAATGTTCCATAGTGCACGTACCCTTTACTGGTCCCCGGTCCGCGAGAGTCCTTTACTTCGAAATACCAGCTTCGTTCACGATCCGCATTTTGGGTTACTGTCGAGTGTAGGACGGCAAATTGTGTAATAAACTGTGGAGGAGGCGTCACTAACCCATCTGTTGTGAATGATAGCGTGGCGCGATCGCCTTTTTTTTATGGAGCGAAATAAGATAAACTCGAATGCCGATCGAACTTGCCATCGATTTATTTCCCTCATGCAGGCATACTGGTATTGGCATAATGGCTGTGAGGTTTGAAGTGACTGGGCAAGCATTTCGGATCGAAATTAGCGCAGCCGCTGCGCTATCAATGGTAGAATGAGCCGCGCAGCAGCAAAGCTAGCCGATGTGAACAAATTTGAACCCGTGGGGCTGAGGCCAGAAATACCATCTGGAGGCCGGCTTCCGCGAATCGACTGGAGATCGTCAGTTGAACTCCAGGCGAGCGGTTACATAACGCTTATTGCTGCGCGCCCGGCGGCAGAGCACCATCGACGCCAAATATTTGCCGCAGGATGCCGGGCGCGATGGCCGAGAGCGGATTGACGCTCAAGGTTGGCGCGCTCGCCTGACCGCTGATGCGGTAATTCACCGCGAAAAGCCCTTCATTCGTGCCGCCGCCTAGCAGCACGCCGAACAAGGGAATTTTCGAGAAAAGGTTATTGACCGCAAAAGCCGGCACGAAAGTGCCTTTCATATCCACTCGATCATGGACGTAATCAAGCCAGCCATCGACGGTGAGGCCGATTTGATTGCCATACATCGTGCCGTCTTCCAGATCGAGGCGGCTGCCCGCGCGCTGGAAATGCACTTGCAATTTGCGGAAAGGCACTGCTCCGGGGTCGATCTTCTGCACCTTTCCATTGGCTTCCGCCTCTGGCGGCACGCCTTCGGCAACGAGACGGCGCAGGGACGGCTCATCATGCAGCAGGAAATTATCGATGATCAAATGGCCCGCCGTCGACTCGCCGCCAAGACGCAGGGCAGCCGAAAGCCGCCCGCCCTCCATATGTTTATAGAGATCGATGAAGGACAAAAGCGATCCCGCATCCTCGGTCGAGAGATTGAGTTGGGGCGCTGCGGGGGCGCCCGTCAGATTTCCTGCGACCGGCTCACGGCCAAACCGCCCGGTGAAAGAAAATTGCTTCAATTGCTCGCCATGTTTGACGAGCCGCAATTCGGCTCCTGTCAGCACCTGTTTGTTAAATCCGGTCAGCACCGGTGAACTGAGATCTATGTCGAGATCCCCGGCACCGGTTTGGCCTGTAATGCCCAAATTATTGCCTGGAACCTGATTGCTTGGCGCTGAATTGCCGATCCCGGGATTTGCTTCGGACTGCGTGTAGATCAGCGATTTCAAGAAAGGCCGCGCGTCGATCGCCGTGCCTTTGACGATCACCTTGATCATCTCGCCGAGCTTCAGGATATCCACTTTCATATCGTCGCCGGGCGAAAGTTTCACTTGCGCGAATCTCGCGGCGCTGAGCGATTGGTCGGCCCCGAGTTCGACCGCGCCCTTCGCCTGCATCGATCCTGCGTCCAGAATGAACGGGTCGAGCGCGGTCCCATTGTCATTGAGGTTGACCGAGAAAACGGCCTTCGCTGGCCGTCCCGCCGGTTTCGAGATGCCGGGCAGCAGATTGTCGAAAGCGGCATGGGTCAAATCGAGCTCGACCTGGGTTTTGGGCTTGTCGCTGGTCCCGAACTCTGTGGTCAAACGGGTCCCGACAGTCCCGGTCAACCAGGGGAGCATGAACCCCATTCGGGCTCGCGCGGCATCGTCGAAAGAAAGATTGAACGAGGCATCGGCTGGCTTGCCCGCCGGGCTCACCACCTCCAGCGTGGCGGGGCTTCCGAACATGAGCCCCTTGCCGCTGACCTTCATGATACCGGGATCGACGTTGATCGCAAGGGTTGCAGAGTCGAGTCCCTCCTTTCCGATCAGTTTGTCGGCTGCGAAATTGGTCGCCAGCGCACTAATGCGATAAGCGGTATCGCCGGGGCCAACCCTGGGACCGAGCTTCATGTCGACCTGGAGCGTGCCGTCGATCTGCCCTCGGACGGTCGAAGGATCAATCGGGAGGCTGGCATAGGGCTTCAAAGCATCGCGCGCCAGGAGATCGCCAACAGCCTCGACGCTTCCAGAGACCTTGGCAATCAGCGTGGCCTGTGTCGGTTTGATCCGCCCGTCAGGGATATGGAAACTGCCCTCGGTCACGAGAAGGCGGTGGCCATTGCCAGTGTCGAGAATGCCGTTGGTGACAGCGAAATTCGAGGTCCATCCCGTGGCATGCCCGGTTCCCTCTATATCGTGGAGAGGTGGCACGCCGGGCAGAAAATCGACGCTTCCATTCGTAATTGTGAGATCGAGCAAAACAGCTTCATCGGGGGGCGGCAGTTCGGCCCGCATGGCTTTCAAGGCCGCGGCGTCGACATCGAGCCGCAGTGTGCCTTTCTGAATCATGCCATCCGTGACATGGGCGAGGAACCAGGTTCTGACCGGCGCGGCGATGAAGGAAGGCCAGAGGCGGACGGCGGTCCGCACCTGTGTCGGATTGATCGAGGCGCCAAGCCGGAGATGCGGCCCGTTCGTCCAATCGACATTGCCGGCCATGGCGAAACCGCCGCCTTGCGGGCTGCTGAATGAGAAGCGGTCGATCACCAATTGCTTCTCATTGAGGAAAAGTTGCGCGGCCAAATCCAGATGGTCGATCGTGATCGGCTTTTCTCCCGGCCGCTCCGGCCCGAAAATATTTGGTGCGGGGCTCGAGAGCCCGATCTTCCAGGCATCGCCCTCCCGAGTGGGCGGTATCACCGCGCCGGTGATGGCAAAATGCGTTGCGCCGGCCAAAAACCGCATTTCGTCAAGCTTGATTCGCCGTGTCGCTGGCTCCCAGTGAAAACCACCCTCGAATTGATCGAGCAAAATGGGTTCGAAATCGGGATCGTCCGTTCGAAAGAAGCCCGCACCAAATCTAAAGTGGCCGGAAGCCTCCGACAATGCGCCGTCGCCGCCAAGACCGAAGCTGAGCCGCGTCGAGATCGGTGTGTCGAAATCGGCACCAAGATCGCGCTGACCAAGCGCAAGCGCAATCTCGTCGCGGGACAGGTCCTCAATCGAGAGTTCGAGCCGGCGTTGCTGGCCGGGCGCACCGCTCGCAAGGCCCGTAGCGGACCAGCGGCCATTGGGCCCAAGGGC
>DASQCU010000444.1:0-3318 GCA_035634575.1 Beijerinckia sp. | reverse complement strand
GGCAAGGGCATGAAAGCGGCCTGGCATTCAAGCCGCCTTTAGGTTAGGAGAACCAGAAGTTTAGTCTATCGGTCAACTAGAATAACCAACTGGCAGCAGAGAACCTCAAATCCAGGATTGCTTGAGTGCGATCCTAATATCCGCAAGGGGAAGCCGTGCTCGTCGAGAAATCCGAAGGTTCGGGCGCTAAGGAAGCGCGCGCTTTGTGGATCGAAGCGCCGAGAACGGCCCGGCTACGAACGGCCGCCATTGAAGAACCTGGCGCCAGCGAGGCACGCGTCGTTATGTTGTGGAGCGGCATCAGCCGGGGCACGGAGAGGCTGGTTTTTGAAGGACGGGTGCCGGCCTCGGAGGCTGAACGAATGCGGGCACCCATGCAGGAAGGTGAATTCCCCTTTCCTGTCAAATACGGCTATTGCGCCGTAGGCCGCGTCGAGGCAGGTCCCCCTGAATGGCTCGGGCGGACGGTCTTCTGTCTGCATCCGCATCAAGACCGCTTCATCGCGCCGCTCGAGAGGCTTTGCAGCATCCCCGACGCTGTTCCGCCGCGCCGTTCGATACTCGCCGCCAATATGGAAACCGCGCTGAATGCGATCTGGGATTCGGGCGCAGGCCCGGGCGATCGGATCGTTGTGATCGGCGCCGGCGTTCTCGGGCTTCTCGTCGCGGCATTGGCGGCAAAATTGCCAGGAACCGAAGTCATGGTTGTGGACACAGAAACCTCGCGCGCCAGTGCCGCCTTGCGGATCGGCGCAAGGTTCACAAGCGCAACAGAGTTCGAAACGGCCTATCGGGAGAAGGCCGATCTCGTCTTCCATGCCAGCGCATCCGCTGGTGGCCTTTCGCTAGCCCTTGCATGCGCGGGCTTTGAAGCCACGATTGTGGAATTGAGCTGGTATGGCGATACGCCGGTGACAGCTTCCTTGGGCCAGGGTTTCCACGCCAACCGGCTGCGGCTGATCTCATCTCAGGTCGGCAGCATATCCCCCTCCCGCCGTCCGCGTTGGTCTTTCGCGCGGCGGCTTGGCAAAGCACTCGAACTGCTTGCCGACGACCGTTTCGATGCGCTGATCACGCAAGATGTGGCTTTCGACGACTTGCCGCGCGAAATGCCGCGCATTCTGGCGCCCGGCGCGCAGGGCCTTGCGACTGCCGTGCGTTATTGATTTTAGAGCGTGTCCAGCAAAAGTGGATGCCGGTTTTGCGTCCGGACACGCGACAAAAGCAAATACTAAAGAGCAAGATGACGATTCAAAGAAAAGTCATCTTGCGACTGCCAACAGGAGAAGCCGATGTATGCCATCGAGGTTCGCGACCACATCATGATCGCACACAGCTTTCGCGGAGAGCTGTTTGGGCCCGCGCAACGGCTGCATGGCGCGACCTTCGTGGTCGATGTCGCTTTCTTTCGAGAGACGCTGACGCCGGAAGGCGTCGTGGCCGATATAGGCCGCGCGCTCGATGCGTTGAAGGCCGTTCTTGAACCTCTCAACTATCGCAATCTCGATGAGGCTCCCGCCTTTGCAGGCCAGCAGACGACAACGGAGTTCATGTCGCGGCATATTTTTGATGCGATGGCCGCCGCCGCACGCTCCGGCGCGCTCGGCCCCGGTGGCGAAGGCATCAAGAGCATCCGCGTCACCTTGCATGAATCGCATGTGGCGCGCGCCTGGTTCGAGGGGACAATCGCCTGATGACGAGGCTTTTGTTTGCCATCCCCGGCGACTTGTCCTCGCTCACCGGCGGCTACGGCTATGATCGGCGGGTAATGGAAGCACTGCCAGATTGTGGTGTCGATGTTGTCCATTGCGCTTTGCCCGGAAGCTTCCCCGACCCGAGCGAGGCCGATGTTGCTGAAGCGGTGCATAAGATCAACGACGCCCTCCAGCCGGGCGACGTGGTTTTGGCGGATGGGCTAGCCTTTGGCGTTCTGCCCGAGAACGCGATCCGCGCCATCGCTACGCCCATCATCGCCTTGTGCCACCATCCCCTCGGCCTCGAGACGGGGCTTATGCCAGCACGCAGCAGCGCGCTTCTTAAGATGGAAGCAACGGCGCTTGCGTTGGCATCTCATGTTATCGTGACAAGCCAACACACCGGCAATTTGCTGATGCAGGATTTCGCTGTCCCCGCAAGCCGGATCTCAGTCGCCGTTCCAGGCACTGATCCCGCCACGCGCGCGGCGGGATCAGGCGGAGCGCCAAATTTGCTTGCCATAGGCTCGATTATTCCGCGCAAGGCTTTCCACATTCTTGTCGAAGCACTCGCTGGTCTCACCAATCTCGACTGGCGTCTGCGGCTCGCCGGCAGTTCCAATCACTCGCCCGAAACTGCGGCCGCACTCAACCAGCAGATCAAGATGCAGGGTCTTTGCGAACGCATCGAACATCTCGGAGAGCTTCGCGCCCTCGCGCTTGACCAAGCATATAGCGCGAGCGATATTTTCGTGTCGTCCTCGCTCTATGAGGGCTATGGAATGGCGCTCTGCGAGGCCATGGCGCGCGGCCTGCCCATCATCACGATGACAGGCGGCGCGGCTGCGGACACGGTCCCTGACGAAGCAGCCTTGAAAGTTCCCCCTGGCGATGTTGCTGCCCTGCACGAGGCGCTCCGCCGTCTGATCACCGACGCAAATCTTCGCGCACGGTTGAGCGACGCATCCTGGCTTGCCGGACAACATCTTCCCCGCTGGCACGAGACGGCCATGGTGATAGCTAAAGCCGCGCGAACTCTGGCGGGAACAACTTCATGAGTGGTTTTTCCACGCAATGGCTTGCATTGCGCGAACCTGCCGATCACCGCGCCCGCAATGCGCAAATCCGCGCGTCAGCCGTCGTCCCTTTCGCCAACCGCGATCATATTTCCATCGCTGATCTTGCTTGCGGCACAGGCTCCAACCTGCGTGGGCTCGCCGCCCATTTGCCGGCCCGCCAGACTTGGCGCCTTGTTGACAATGACCCTCATCTGCTTGCTGCAGCACGTGACACATTGATCGCTTGGGCGGATAGCTGGAAAGACAACGATCCGCTGATCCTCCTGAAAGATGGCCGCCATATCGAAGTTGTCTTTGCCCAGGTTGACCTCGCGGCCAATCCCGGTGTGGCGCTTGAAAGCCCTCTCGACCTTGTCACCTCCGCTGCCTTCTTCGACCTCGTGTCCGAGGCATGGATCGAAACCTTCTGCGCTGAACTTTCGAGGCGCGCCTTGCCGATCTATACCATCCTCACATATTCGGGGGAGGCGGTCTGGCAGCCGCCCCATGCCATCGATGCCGCGATTCTTTCGGCTTTTCATCAACATCAGGGGCAAGACAAAGGA
>DASQCU010000443.1:0-2712 GCA_035634575.1 Beijerinckia sp. | reverse complement strand
CGACATGAATTGCCGCCCAGGGCGCACGCACAAGATCGGCCATGCGCCGGGCATGACGCACCATCGCGCTGCTGCTCGGGCCGCCCTTGATGCAAACCAGAACACGCTCGCCAGCAGCCCAAGGGCCGCCGATCGCGTGCGAGCGCATGTAATCGACCATTTGCGCATCGACCCGCTGCGCAGTGCGGCGCAAGGCCAGCTCACGCAGGGCCGTCAAATTTCCCGGCAGAAAATAATTCTGCACCGCGCGCGCAGCCTGATCACCGGTGTAGACTTTGCCTTCGTGCAAGCGCTGAATCAGATCTTCGGGCGTCAGATCGACGACTTCGATTTCGTCGGCATGATCGATGATCGAATCCGGCACCGTCTCGCGGACCCTGATGCGGGTGATTCTGGCGACGACGTCGTTGAGGCTTTCGACGTGCTGGATATTCAATGTCGTATAGACATCGATTCCCGCTTCGATCAATTCCTCGACATCCATGTAGCGCTTGGGGTGCCGGCTCCCTGGCGCATTGGTATGGGCAAGCTCATCGACAAGCACAAGCTTAGGGCGCCGCTTGAGGATGGCGTCGAGATCCATCTCGGTCAGGATTTGCCCTCGGTAGGGGATATTGCGGCGAGGGATGATTACGAGATCATGGAGCAGCGCCTGCGTTTCCTTGCGGCCATGCGTCTCGACAAGGCCGACGACGACATCCGCCCCTTCCTGCGCCTTGACCCGCGCTGCGCTTAGCATTTCAAAAGTCTTGCCGACGCCGGGCGCCGCGCCGAGGAATATTTTCAGGCGCCCGCGCGTACTCTCGCAGCCATTGAGCAGCGCATCGGGAGACGGCCGTCTTTCGCCGAAATCGCGCTTGTCCATCGCCTGTACCACAAACCGTCAACCGGGGGCGGCGCCGGGGGTCAAATTTCCCTGCGCCGCCTTTTGCTAAGCAAATTTTCAGCCCCGTTTCAAGGCGTCTAACGACAGGTTCAGTTCAAGAACATTGACATGAGGTTCGCCCAACAGGCCGAGAAACCGCTTGTGGATTTTCTCCGAGACGAGCTTTTTGACCTCGGCCTCGGGGAGATTGCGCGCCTTGGCCACCCGCGGAACCTGGAAAAGCGCGGCAGCAGGCGTAATGTCCGGATCGAGGCCGCTCGCCGAGGCGGTTACGAGATCGATCGGCACAGGGGTCGAGGGATTGGTCGCGGCCAAGGCTTCCGCATCGGCCTTTATCCGATCGATCAGGGCCTGGGATGCTGGTCCATAGTTCGAGGCGCCGGAATTCGCTGCATTATAGGGAGCGGGAATGGTCTTTGTTGGATCATTGGGGTCGGTGTCGGTCGTTGCCGACGGCCGCCCATGAAAATAGGCGTCGCTGGTGAAATTCTGACCGATCAGTTCCGAACCTATGATCTTGCCGTCGCGCTCGATCAAACTGCCCTTCGCCTGATAGGGGAAGATGAGGCCCGCGATTCCCGTCATCGCGAGCGGATAGGCAAGGCCCGTGAGGGCCGTCATGAGGATGATCATCACGATTGCAGGACGTATTTGCTTCAACATTGCTTTGATCCTCAGGCAAGGCCGATCGTGCTGACCACGAGGTCGATGGCCTTGATGCCAAAGAAGGGCACCAGGATTCCACCCAGACCATAGATCAGAAGATTGCGCCGCAAGATATGCGCGGCACCGACGGGCCTGTAGGCGACGCCGCGCAGGGACAGCGGAATCAGTGCGATAATGATCAAGGCGTTGAAAATGATGGCTGACAGGATCGCGCTCTCCGGCGTCGCGAGCTGCATGATGTTCAAGGGACGCAGCTGCGGATAAAAGGCAACGAACATGGCCGGGATGATCGCAAAATATTTGGCGACATCATTGGCAATCGAAAATGTGGTCAGCGCGCCGCGAGTCATCAAGAGCTGCTTGCCGATGGCGATGATCTCGATGAGTTTGGTCGGATCGCTGTCAAGATCGACCATGTTGCCGGCTTCGCGCGCCGCCATTGTGCCTGTATTCATCGCGACGCCGACATCGGCTTGCGCGAGGGCCGGAGCATCGTTGGTTCCGTCGCCGCACATTGCGACGAGCTTGCCCTTGGCTTGTTCGGCACGGATCAGTTTCAGTTTTGCTTCCGGTGTCGCCTGGGCGAGAAAATCATCGACACCGGCTTCCGCGGCAATCGCCGCCGCGGTCAAGGGATTGTCGCCGGTGATCATCACCGTGCGAATTCCCATTTGCCGCAAGGCGTTGAAACGTTCCCTGATGCCGCCTTTGACGATGTCCTTGAGGTGAATAATGCCAAGCAGGCGTCCGTCTCTCGCAACAGCGAGCGGTGTCCCGCCGGATTTCGAAACTTCATCGGCCTTGGCGGTAAGATCGCGAATGGCGGCTTCTGGCACGACCGACCTGATCGCGGTGACAACCGCGCCATGCGCTTTCGCATTTGAATTTGGCAGGGAGCGGACGTAGTCGAGGATTGCATCGACCGCGCCTTTGCGAATATTCGTGTCGCGCGTATCGACTCCGCTGAGCCGCGTGTGAGCGGAAAATTCGATGAATTTGGCATCGAGCAAATGCATCTCGCGGCCACGTATGCCGTATTTCTCCTTGGCGAGAACCACGATGGACCGCCCTTCGGGTGTCTCGTCGGAAAGCGAGGCGAGCTGCGCCGCATCGGCAAGCTCAGCCTCGTCGATGCCCGGAAGGGCGAGAAATTCCGTCGC
>DASQCU010000442.1:0-2592 GCA_035634575.1 Beijerinckia sp. | reverse complement strand
TCCTTCTATCGCGCGCTGAAAAGGCGCGCGATCAAATGATCGAGTGAAAACACACCGGGGCCGCGTGCGATGGTGAGGAGAAAACACACCGCCCAGACGCCATGTGTAGGCCAGGCGTCGGGATAGACGAAAATCTCGATCACCGCCGTCATGCCGAGAAGCGCCAAGGCCGCGAAACGGCTCGCAAGACCGATGACGAGCAGAACCGGGAAGAAATGTTCGGCGAAGGCCGCGAGATGCGCGGCGATCACCGGATCGATCAAGGGCAGCGCATATTCCTCGCGAAACAGCGCGATCGCGCTGTCGGTCACATGGAACCCTTCGACCTTGGTTTGACCCGACATCCAGAACACGGCGGCCGGGAAGATACGCGCGGCGAGCAGGATGAAGGATTGCGGAACCCTGTCGAAGGCCTCAATGGTGTGTTGCACGAGGCGGATAGGTACAGATACGGTGCGCCCCGGCGCAAGCGAGATATGTGTCATTTCAAGCGTCCTCCTCGGATGAATCTTTCAGATAGTTGATTGCGAGACCCGAGCCGAAAAGGGCCGCAAGATTTTTGGCAAGGTCGAAGTCCGCGCTGCTCGCGATTGCTCGTTGCACGGCTTCACCAAGCGGAAGACCGGAGGCGAGGCTTTGCAGGAAAACCGCGGCGCCTTCCGGCAGGCAATGCACTTCGACATCGAGACCCGGACGCGAGATAAGCGCGTCTTCGCCGCGCCAATCCTTAATGGGGCCAAGCGCCTTTTCGTCGCTGTTCATCGCCCAGATGGTGACGATCGGATGCGCTGACGAAATGATTTCGACCGCCGGATGCAGCATGAAACGAACAGTCTGCAATGCCTCATCGCTCATGCCAGCCAGCGCCGATGGATCGAAAGCTTGTGCATCGGCTGCGTGATAAGCGCGTGTGCGCGCCGCTTCGAGCCTTGCGATGTCGGCAAGATAAATGAGTTCGGCCGCCGGTCCGAAACCCGCGATAAATTGCGGGAAGCTGTCGCCGTAGATCATCAGCAAGGGAGAACGGGGCGGATGCGCCTGCACGAAAACCCGCGCCATTGCGGTGAAGAATTCTTCCCCGACAAGGCGGCGCACCACCGGAAAGCGCGCTTCCAACGCTTCGATCAAACCAATAGCGACATTGTTGCGATAGACTGCGAAACGCTGTTCCAGCCCGTGCGAATTTTGCGAGACAAGACCCATGGGTAAGGGCTTGCTTGGGTCGCGCAAAGCCTCAGCAAAATCGCATTGAAGATCCTTGAACATGATATTCTTTCAGGCTGCGCGCGAGGTTGCGGACTCAAGAATGGCTTGCGCGGCGAGAGCTTCCGCGCGAAGGACGGGCCAGTCAGGCACGTCATTGTCCCATTCAATCAACACGGGCAGAGGTCCTGTGCGGGCAATGACATGAGTGAAGAGCGCGCGGACAGGGTCAGCGACCTTCGATCCATGCGCATCTATGAGCAGGGGATTGCCGGCGCCATCTTCGGTTTCGAAATGACCGGCAAGATGTATCTCGCCAACATGCTGCAAGGGAAAATCAGCGAGATAGGCATAAGGATCGCTGCCGTGATTGCGGCAGGACACAAAGACATTGTTCACGTCGAGCAGAAGTCCGCAACCTGTCCTCTCCGCGATTTCGGTCAAGTATTCGGTCTCGGGAATCGTGCTGCTCTCGAAACGAAGATAGGTCGCCGGATTCTCCAATAACATTTGGCGCCGGAGCACCGTTTGCACTTCATCGACATGCTCTGCCACAAGGGCGAGGGTCTCTTGCGTATAGGGCAATGGCAAAAGATCGTTGAGAAACACATCACCATGCGACGACCAGGCGAGATGCTCGGAAAAGCTCTCCGGCTGATAAAGATCGCAAAGCTGTTTCAGGCGGGCGATGTGGTCGCGGTCGAGCGGACCCGCGCCTCCGATTGACAGACCAACACCATGAATGGAGAGCGCGTAATTCTCGCGCAGGAAACTCAATTGCCGGTGCGGGCGTCCGCCCGCGCCCATGTAATTTTCAGCATGGACCTCGAAAAAGCCAAGCGGCTGCTGTGCCGCCGCGATCGCCTCGAAATGATCCGGCTTGAAACCAACTCCGGCGCGCGCTGGAAGCGTGTATGCGCGTTTCATGACAGGAACCCCTTTGCACGAGTTTTGCCAAAAGGGCGCGCCCCGTCGGCACGCCCCCTCTGTCCTTTCCCCGCAATCAGAATTCCATCAAGGCGCCGTGCCCCTTTGGGGTGGTGATCGACTCGCAGGTGCCCTTGGCGACATATTTCCAGGAATTGCCCTGGTAATCGACCTTGGACGTACCGGCGCAGGTTGTGCCCGCGCCTGCCTTGCAATCATTCTGGCCCTTCAAGGCAATGCCGAAACATTTATCCATTGTCGGCTGCGGGGCGACCGGGCCAGCAGAAGCCGCCGAGGCGAGAAGCGTGAGCGCGGTGGCGAGCGAGCCAGCGAGCGAAACGGCGGTGATCGCGGTCTTGGAGTTCATCTTTGTTCCCTTTTGATATGAAAGCACGGCGAAAGGCTCTGCTTGGCGCCGCCTTGGCCCGGTTGCATCCGGCCAACGCCTTCTTCTTCGCGAGG
>DASQCU010000441.1:0-7996 GCA_035634575.1 Beijerinckia sp. | reverse complement strand
TTTATGCTCGCTGTGGTGGTGAGGGGGGAGGCGATCGTATAGTTGCTGGCTTTACCTCCGTTTGTGCCGTCACCAAGGCTATAACTCACCGATACAGTCTTGTTTGTCCCGGCGTTCGGATCGTTTTGCTGCTGCGCATTAACGAAGTTCGCCGTAACGGAGTTGATGGTCAGCGTCTGATTGCCCACCAATCCCTGCAGACCGTCATTCGCAAGCCCCTGGATGAGGGTCGCGGTTGACGTCCCATCATAGGTCTTGTTCGCGATCACGCCGCTGGGGTTGATCGTCAGAGTTTGTGGCGAAATGGTCACGCTGCCCTTGATATTTGCATAGGCTGGCCACGTCAGCACCGCTCCGGGACTATATGTGCCCGCGTCCGGATAAGCAGTTATCAGGCTGAACAGATTGGAAGCTGATAAGGTATCATTCCCCTGTAAACCTCTTGAAGCTAAATTGACTAGGATAGTACCCAGGGGGCTGCCATATGGAATAGTATTTGACGTGGTGATATAGACCGGCAAGTTTTTGAGAATGGGATAACCCGTGCTCAAGCCCCAAATGTTCTTGTCGAAATTCACATAACTGGCGATCTGGGTCGATTGGGCCTTAGTCAGTTGGGTCGCCGTTGAATTGTCCGTATTCGTGGCACCGCTTTGATACATATAGTCGTTTTGAACCGAGGCGGTGCCGTTTTGGCTAGCTATAAAAGGTACTGGTTTAGTCGCCGCGAAAATCGCGTAGGAATTATTGATATTGCCTGAATTGATATCGGCAAAAGCACCAGCCAAAGACGAGCCTGAATCGTTTGCGTAAGAGTTGCTGATTGTGCCGGCATTGTTTCCGGCGAAGCCCGCGTAGGTCAGGCCAGAACCGCGCCCCGCCGCATAAGACTGGTCGATTGTGCCGGTATTCGAACCGACGAAACCACCGGAAGCTTGTGCCGCGGAAGTCAAACTTGTCTGAATAACAGAGTAACTCTCTGAAATCGTTCCTGCATTCACGCCGACGAAGCCACCGGTATCTTTGATGTTGCCGGTTTGGCCAGTGACATTGGTAACTCCTCCCAACGTGGTCTGCACCGAGCTTGTGTAAATTCTGCCCGAGGCTTCATTAGTTCCAACAAGGCCGCCCGCGTAGAGTATCGCTTGGACCGAGGCAGAGGTATAGCTTCCGACGATGAGCCCAGAATTATCACCAACGAGACCGCCTACATTGTCGACCGTTGCATTGGGGACTGCGGTACTTTCAACCGCCACGCTACCGACGGCGGAGCTGTTAAAAATATTGCCATGATTGACATCGGCGAGGATTCCGATCGAGTCCGTATTGACGGTCGAGGCGCTTTGTCCCTTACCTTTGTTGTTCGGGTTGGGCCCCAAGGTCGCTGAGACCGCGAGATTACTGACTGTTGCACCGTTTCCAATGACGCCAAACAGACCAGTTCCGCCCGTTTGCGTCGCCGCCGCCGCCGTCATCTTGATCTGATGCCCGAACCCGTTGAACGACCCGGTGAAAGGTTGGGTCACGGAGCCGATAGGGGTCGGCCAGGCCACCGAGTAGGTAAGATTGCTTCCGAGGACATAGTTGCCACTCAAATTGTTCGCGGCGGCGGTCAAATCGGCCAGGGTATTGATAACCGTGTAGTTTGACCCGTTCAGGGTTACCTTGCCGCTGCCAGAAAAATTGATTTGCCCGGCGAAACCATTAGCCTTGTTGAATTGGGACGAAGTTTGGAGCCCCGCGCTCTGGAGTGTATAAAGCCCCATCGCGGTATGATCGGCATTGGTGCCCGTTCCATAATTGGCCACGAGGTTTGCCGTACCCGTCGCCGTCATTACGGCATTGACATAAATATTGTTGGTGGCATTGAGGGTCAGCGTATTCGCCGCCCAGCTCACCGCATCGTTGATATTGATATTGCCATCGGTTCCGCTACCCGACTTCGATTGGATCGTCACATTGCCATTGGCGAGCTGGCTTGTCAGCGTCGCGCCTGTCATATCCCCGTTGGCGGCGATCGTGAACCCATCCGGGTCGATCAACCAGGTTCCATTCTCACCGCCTGACGCCTTGGTGGTGATGACCACGCTATCGGCGATATTCACCTTATTGCCGCTGGTTTCGATTGTGCCACCTTTGCCGCCCTTCGGCGCCGAGGCGTCGAGTTTGCCTGAAACCTGAGCCGTGCCGCCAGACGCCAAAATTTTGATCGAACCCACATGCACCGACGCCTGCGCGCCAGAACCGCCTTTGAGCGCGGCCATTGTGCGCGCCTGCACAATGCCGCTATTGTTGACCTGCGCCGACAGCACGGAATCCGCTGCCTTGGCGGTCATGATCACGCGGCCGCCATCGGCCTTGATCGCCCGCTTGTTCTCGACCAGGGCGTTGAGCGTTCCCTCGTCGATGGTCACATCAATCAACGAATTGCCATCGAAATTGAGGGTGATCTTATTGCCGGACGCCATGGCGACGGTGCCCAGCGTCGCACTAATTACGCCGTCATTGGAGACCGTCTTCCCAAGCAGGGCGACATAGCCGCCTTGGCCCGCATGGATTTTACCCTGGTTGACGACCGACGCCGCAGAGGTGCCGGAAAACCTGTAGTTTCCGGCCATAAAATCCTGATTGGACACATCGAGTGTCGAGGCGACGAGACCGCCGACATTGACCTCAGCGCTTTTATTGAAAAGAATGCCCGCCGAGTTGACGATAAAGACCTGCCCGTTGGCGTTGAGAGCGCCGGAAATAATGCTCTTCTCATTGCCAATGACGCGGTTGAGGGTCGCCGCAGCGCTGCTTGGCTGGTTGAAGTTGACGGTTTCTTGCGGCGCAATGGAAAAGCCCTGCCAATTAATGATCGCCTTATTGGAGGACTGATTGATATTGGTGGTGGTACCTACCTGTGAGATGCCAGCAGAACCTTCGACAACCGCGCCGCCCGTGGGGCCGGCAAAGGCAGCGCGCGGCAAGGCCATCAAGGCCGCTATGGCCGTCATGGTGGCAAGCGAAGTGGCGCCCGGAAAATCATCGCGCAGCGCCGCCGGAACTGCCCTGGCGCGCCTTATGCTATGTCGTTTCGTTCGCAGGTATTTCTCGTGGCAGTTCTTTTTGCGCATTGCGGGCAACTCGTTGAAAGGCCGCCCTGGGCGCGCCAAGCTATATCGTATTGGATACGACATATTTCAGTAACATATTTACGTCAATAAAAAGCTTGGCTTAAGCCATAAAAATGCGCCGGCTTTGGTGCCGGAATGCGGGACGGTTCTATTCTCGGTGGCCGTTGCATCTATCGAACGCCGTGGCGAGCAACAGGACGTGGGCCACTTCCACCCGATTTGGCGAAATCGTTTCCGGTATTACCAAGGCGTCAATGACGCCTTGGCGCTCTTCAGGACGGCGATCCTTTAGTTGAGGATGCCGTAGCAGAAGGATCTTACTGTATTTTTTGAGCTCGTGTTGTTAAGCAAGTAATCAACGAAGGTTTGAACTTCGGTCTCTTGATCCGATGTACGGGTTCGAGCAATTATAATACCGTCCTGAATGATCGCATCGTATGTGCTTGATCCGGGTGCATAGTTGTAATAAGTATAGGTATCAGCATTCGGCGTATAAGCGCCGGAACTGGGATTGCAAGTGCCCGTCTGTGATTTGGCTACAAACCCCATTGGGTAGGTTCCATTATCAACCGCTGCATAGGTCGCCCCGATGCTGGACGCTGTGCTAACGCGCGAATCGGGTAAGCTAATGCCGTAGTTGGACAAGACTTGAGCAGCAGCATGTCCATAGGGAACATTGTACCCGTAAACCCCGCTGCTTGGATCGCCGATGACCAGGCTTACAAAACTCGAAGGAAGACCAAAGCTGACGTTAATTTCATTTTTCGTGGACGACCAAAGCGTCAAATAACCTTCAGCATAGTCGAACTGGCTGCCACTTTCCACCAAAGAGGAATAATTGGTAGCCAAGTAAGTCGGCGCGGAAGTATCGGCGGCCAAAAACAGATCATATGGACCTGAGGTGCCACCGTTGATGATGTTTGTCGTTAGAGTTCCTGTAGAAGCCGAGGTGTAAGTGACAGAATAGTTTGGGTAATCAGCTTCGAAATTTGCAATTACTGCCGCTAGCGCGCCAGCAAAATTCGCCGCCACGCCCACTGAGATGGTGGTCGTGGCATGAGCCGCGAATGAATATGACATCAAAAGAGCTGCGGAAGCGCCCATAGCCAATTTCTTCATCTTGCTATTCAACATTTTTTCCTTCCTTCCAAGGGCCTGAAGCGCATCCGCTCCAGGCCTATGTGCCTGTCCGTCAAAGCCTAACGGACGTAGCTATATAATATAATATATCGCTTTTGAAATGGTCAAGCTTTGGCCAAAAAAAAGACAAAATTTGCCTTGGGGGGCATCGCAGAAATCTTCCCGAAAGGGCACGCTAAGCGGCGTCGAGGATTGCTGAGGGGAGTGAGAAAAAGCTGGGGGTCTCACGCGGCGAGGCTGATAGTGCCGGCTTTTAGCCGGCCATCGATCACGGCCGCTCTTGTTTGAAGCAAGCGATGCGCGCCGCGCGGCGACCAGCGCATCTGCCGAAGCTTATTCATGCGGGCATTGACCGGCAGATTGACCATTGATTCCGCACGGGAGCTCGAGATCGGCCGCCCCTGCCAGTAGCGCCGACAATAGTCTATCATCGAAGCCTGGTTCAATCTAAGATAAGTCTTTGTCGATGAGCTGCAGAAACCGCTTCATTTTGGCGTTGATCGCGCGTGTGTGCTCGGAGACGACGGCTTGAATGAAGTATCTATTTCCAGGAGTGGAAATATGCAGAGGTGAGACAGCTGAATTTCAATTCAGGCTCCAACTGCCGGATGCGCTCGAAGGCTTGCTCGAGGTGACGAACCTGGATCGAAACATGGAACCAGTCGAGAATATGAGTAACCGGCTGTCGCGCCGCAGCGATCACGGCGCCTTTGAGTGCTGATTTCCATCGCTGAAAACCGTGACATCTTGGCCCGGCATCCAGCCTTGGGCGCGCAGAGCAGCCCGAACCGCATCGGCGTGGCTCGTCGAAATATTGGGAGCCGTTGCAGCTCCGCCTGCACGCACTCCAGCTCTGGGGTTGTTCGTCCGGCCAACAGTGCCAGCAATCGGCTTGAAGCCTTTGCATCCTGCGACGCCGAACAGTCGCGCAAACTTCTTTGCAACAGCAAGTTGTTGGCACAAGCCTTCGCGGTTCGAGCCTGCAGAACATGCCGCCAACGCGAACTTGTTTTATTGCGAAATTGCTCCAGGTAGAACGCCTGAAAAGGCGTGTTCCACCGGCATCACGGGCTCTTGTTCCACAAGACCCGCCGGCTCAAAGCCGTGCGATACAGGTTCACCCGTTCCCGCAACTTGCTTCCCGAGAGGTGACGCATGCGCAAGTATCAATTGTTCCCAGATCTGCCGGATGCTCCGATAGGTGGTCTCATGCAGATAGATATGGCCCACCTCATCAGAGGCAAAGAGCACGGCGTCGGGATCATTCAAGACCCTTTGCACAGCCTTGTTGATGATGCTGAGGCAATCGAAAAGCTGGTGGCCCTCGGCGAGTTGCACGTGCTGCAAAATGTCGCTGAGGCTGATCGCGTGGAGCGGCGCCATATTGCGATCGAAGGGCGTTTCCCGCGCAAGTTCGAAGAACACGCGCGTGACCAGCAAATTGCCTGAAATGAGATGGAAAACCTGCGCCATTTGATCGGCTGTCAAGACGGCGAGCGAATTTGGCTCCATCTTTGATGGCTCCTGCGCAGGCCGAACGCCGAGCGCCTTGATAATCTCATTTTCGATCCAGCGCCGCACTTCCGGCGGCGCCGATTTCACTTGTTCCGCAGAAAAGGTGAAACTTGTCATCGATCATTCCTCTCACTTCAGATGCTCGGAGGCCAAGGCCGTTTATTGGAAATCAAGCACAATGCGCCCATCGACTCGGCCGGCCTTGAGGTCGGCAAAAACTTGATTGATATCTTCGAGCCGCTTTTTATGAATATGGGCGTGCACCTTGCCTTCGGCGGCGAAAGCAATAGCCTCCGCGAGATCCTTGCGGGTCCCGACGATCGAACCGCGCACGGTGATTCGCTTCAAAACGACATCGAAGATCGGTGTCTCGAAATCGCCCGGCGGAAGTCCAACCAGACTGACCGTACCCTTGCGCCGGACGATATCGAGCGCCTGTGCAAAGGCCGAAGGCGAGACAGCCGTGACCAGAACGCCATGCGCACCGCCACCGGTCGTTTGGAGGATTTCCGCAACGAGATCCGGCGCGTTCGCGTTGACCGTTACTTCGGCACCGAGCGAACGCGCAAGCTCCAGTTTGTCCGCGGCGACATCGATGACAGCGACGTGCAGTCCCATGGCCTTGGCATATTGAATGGCGACATGGCCAAGCCCGCCAGCGCCGGAGATGGCGATCCACTCGCCCGGCCTCGCCTCGGTTTCCTTGATCCCCTTGTAGGTTGTCACGCCCGCGCAAAGGATTGGCGCGATCTCGGCGAAATCGACATTCTGGGGCAGCCGTCCAACATAAGGTGCAGCGCCAATCGCATATTCGGCGAAAGTTCCATTGACGCTATAGCCGCTGTTGTGCTGCCTCTCGCAAAGGGTTTCCCATCCTGTGATGCAATGTTCACACTGACCGCAGGTATCATGAAGCCAGGCGACCCCAACTGCATCGCCTTCCTTGAGATCCGTCACGCCAGATCCAACCGCCGCGATAATGCCAGCACCCTCATGTCCGGGAATGAATGGCAGTGACGGCTTCACCGGCCAATCGCCGTCGGCGGCATGAAGGTCGGTGTGACACACGCCACTCGCGATCACCTTGATCAGCACTTCGCCAGGGCCGGGCACAGGGATTGGCACATCCTCGATCGCCAAGGGCTTCCCGAATGCATGCACCACCGCTGCTTTCATGGTCTTGGCCATGTTCGATCTCCTTGCCGATATAGCGAGGATAGTGCATGGGACGGTCCCAGGCTTGAGCTGGATCAAGAGATTGATCATGTACCGCGCTGGCAAGCAAGAAGGTCACCTTGCGGGTGGGCAAGACCTAAGAGGCGAAGCGGTGGAGTTCCCCCGCGCAAACCCCTATGGTGCAGATCATGCTGTATGCACGCGTCCAAGGAGATTCGCGATGATCGTTTGGCAACTCACCCTTTTAGAGTTCATGGCCGGGCAAACCCAAGGCGATGGCTACGCGAAGACAAATCCCGTCGACGACCTGCTGGCGGCGCTCAACCCGCCGGGGTGGGTCGAGGGCACCGAGATCCCGCTCGAAGAGGATCCAGATTTTGCCACCACGGTCGCGAACCAGAGCCCCGTTCAAAATGGCAACCAGGTCCTCCTGCATTGGGAGGGCGAGCGCTGGCAGCCGATCGGCGCCTACATCGACCATGTGATCGCGATCTCAGATCGTTTTCGCGGGCGGGACCCGAAGCTTTCGACCGATTTGATCCTGCGATGTGCCGGACATCGGCCGGTGCCAGAGAGCCGGGAGCTGACCATTCCTGGGTATAAGGCGCTGCTGCGCGCACATTTTGCGGCAGTGGAGAAGGCGCTCGCGGCCGGCCTCGATGTCCCGGCCAATGTCTGCGAGGACTATGGTTTTTGACGGGTCAAACACGCGGGAGGCCCCCCGCGTGTCGCATCTTGCGCGGCACGCAAGTGTCCGGCAGCTGATCAAGGGTTATGCATTATCATGCATTTTTGTGCTTATTTTCCCCGTGCGTTAAACGATGCATGATTTTCACATAATCATATATAGTTAGCACATTCTCACATATTGAGGGGCAGTTCTGTAGGCTGTATCGAGTCGCTCGTTGCAGAAAACAATTACAATATCAACGACGAAAGGATCCCCCCATGGCCATCACAACGGCGGAGCTCGAAGCGCTCCTCATGCAGCGGTCGCTGACCGACTCGCAGCTTCTGGCGGCGGCGGCGGAGGCTCCGGACTTCCG
>DASQCU010000440.1:0-2266 GCA_035634575.1 Beijerinckia sp. | reverse complement strand
GCCGGTCAGCACCATGGCGAGGCCCGCTTCATCGGCGGCGGCGATGACCTCATTGTCGCGCACCGATCCACCCGGCTGGATGACAGCCGTGGCGCCCGCTTCCGCCGCCGCGAGCAGGCCGTCCGCAAAGGGAAAGAAAGCATCGGAAGCGACGACCGAGCCTTTGGCAAGCGTTTCCGCCAGGCCAGCCGACTTGGCTGCCTCCGCCGCCTTCACCGCCGCAATGCGCGAAGAATCGACGCGGCTCATCTGCCCCGCGCCAATACCAACCGTCGCCAGATCCTTGGCGTAGACGATGGCATTGGATTTCACATGCTTGGCCACGCGGAACGCAAATTTCAGATCACGCAATTCCCCCTCGCTCGGCGCGCGCTTGGTGACAACGCGAAGCTCCATGTCATCGACAATTGCGTTGTCGCGCCCCTGCACGAGAAAACCGCCCGCCACAGGCCGGAAAGTCAACCCGGCCGTGCGCGGATCAGGCAGACCATCGGTCAGGAGGAGACGCAGGTTTTTCTTGGCAGCGACGATGGCAATGGCCTCCTCGTCCGCCTCTGGCGCGATGATGACCTCAGTGAATATTTTCACGATTTCTGCCGCAGCCTCGGCATCGAGGCGGCGATTGAGGGCCACGATCCCCCCGAAGGCCGAAACCGGATCGCAGCGCAAAGCCAGTTCATAGGCCTCGCGAAGATTTTTGCCCTCGGCGACGCCACAAGGGTTCGCATGTTTGATGATAGCGACTGCGGCACTCTTTGCGGGATCAAATTCCGCGACGAGCTCGAATGCCGCGTCCGTATCGTTCACATTATTATAGGAGAGCTGCTTGCCCTGCACCTGCCGCGCCGTTGCAACGCCGGGGCGCTTTTGCGGCAAGGCATAAAAGGCGGCACTTTGATGCGGATTTTCGCCATAGCGCAGGCTCTCGATGAGCTTGCCGCCAAAAGCGCGATAGATGGGCGCTGTCTCGTTCATTTCATGAGCGAGCCAATTCGAAACCGCCGCATCATAGGCAGCGGTTCGCGCAAAGGCTTTTTGCGCCAGCTTTTGCCGAAGCTCAAGGCCGGTTGAACCCGCATTCGATTTCAATTCGGCGAGAAGCACCGCACAATCATCAACATCGACGACCACCGCGACATCATTATAGTTCTTGGCGGCGGCGCGGATCATCGCGGGGCCGCCAATATCAATATTCTCGATGCAATCGGCGAAGCCTGCTCCGCTATTGACCGTCGCCTCGAACGGATAAAGGTTCACAACGAGAAGATCGATGGGCGCAATATTATGCGCCAGCATCGCCGCTTCATGTTCCGGATTTTCGCGGATCGCCAAAAGGCCGCCATGCACCTTGGGATGCAGGGTCTTCACGCGGCCGTCCAATAATTCCGGAAATCCAGTCAGATCAGTAATGTCGCGGACGGAAAGCCCCGCCCCGGCCAGGGCCTTGCAAGTTCCACCGGTCGAAATCAGTTCAAGACCAAAGCTCGCCAGTTCGCGCGCGAACTCGACGAGGCCGGTCTTGTCGGAAACGGAAATCAGCGCCCGCTGTATGCGGCGAAGCTCTGTTGGCATAGTGCGATCCGGTTACAAGGAGATCCAGTTTCGAGGCGCTTAGCACGAACTATTTGCGGCTCCTACCCTCTCCTGTGGACAAGCGCTTCCGCTTCTTGAAGTTTCCCTCCTGACCTATTCCGCTGCAGATTGCGCCAATTCCGGGTGCTTCGCCCCAACGGCTTCGCCTGGCAATTGCGGCATGAAACGCCGTAACCGCAAAGCGTTGGTGAGCACGAACACGGAAGAAAGTGCCATGGCACCTGCTGCCAGCATTGGCGACAGAAGAATGCCGAAAAATGGATATAGCGCGCCCGCCGCAACAGGGATCAGGATGATGTTATAGGCAAAGGCCCAGAATAGATTCTGGCGGATATTGCGCATCGTCACGCGGCTCAAGGCCACCGCCCTCGCCACCGTGACCGGGTCGCCGCTCATCAAGACCACATCCGCGGATTCGATTGCCACATCCGTGCCCGTGCCGACGGCAAGACCAACATCGGCGGAGGCCAAAGCGGGGGCATCGTTAATGCCATCGCCGACGAAAGCAATCTTGCGGCCGCCTTTTTGCAACTTCCGCACAGCCTCGACCTTGCCTTCCGGCAGCACTTCGGCAACCACATCGTCGATTTCGAGCATTCGGCCAATGGCGTTGGCTGTCCTGCCGCTGTCCCCGGTGACCATGACAATCTTGAGCCCTTGCCCGCGCAACGCC
>DASQCU010000439.1:0-2548 GCA_035634575.1 Beijerinckia sp. | reverse complement strand
TCGTCGTGAGTTCATGAATGGCCATGCCGAGCGGCACAGCAATCTGCGAAGGGAGATCGACCGGCGGCCCGTCGAGCCGGATGCGCCGGCCACGATCATCCGAATAGGGGCCGAGTTCCTGGTTCAGGAGGTGCACGAAGGAGACTGATTGCTGTAATTCCTCGGTCATGATGGAATGAGTTTTGGCAAGCGAGGCGATCCGGCCTGCGAAAGCCTGCTGAAAATCCTCGATCGTCGCCGAACTTTTGGCCGTCGTGTTCATCACTCCCTGGACCGTGGCAAGCGTGTTTCTGACCCGATGATGCAATTCGCGAATGAGGAGCGCCTGGCGTTCTTCGGCGCGGACGTGATCGGTCACATCGCTGCCGTCGACAAAAATGCCATTGATCTCGCCCTTCACGCCCATGATCGGCTGATAGACGAAATCAAGAAAATATTCCTTCAATCCGCCGTTGGGTTCCGATTGCAATAAAACGCGCATCTTCCGGCCGACGAAAGCCTCGCCGGTTTTGAAGACATGATCGAGAAGGTCGAGATATTCTGTTTCGGCAAGTTCCGGCATCGCCTCGCGGATCGGCTTGCCGATGAGTTCCCGGCCCCCAGTCAATTTCAGAAAGGCGAGATTCGCCAATTCACAGACATGGTTCGGGCCGCGCAGCACGCACATGAAACTCGGCGCCTGCATGAAAAGGCGGCGCAAATGATGGGTTTCGGCGAGCAGCGATTCGTTGAGGCTCTGCATGGTCTCGGCCCGCTGCAAGACCTCGCCGCCTGCGTCGCCCGTGCAGACATCCTTGGCTGTAAGATCCCTCAAGCCTTTGAGTTCGGATATGTCCTGAGGAGTTTGCAGGATGAAGGCGACTTTCCCATCCTCGCCGCGGATCGGCACATGGGTGCAAGTCCAATAGCGCGGCTCCATTACGCCGCCCCTGGGAATTGCATAGGCAAGCAAGGGCAGAACATCGACGCTCCCCTCGTTGCGCGCGCGTTCGAGAGAATCCTGGACGAGGCGGCGGCTCTCTTCCCCGATCGGAAGGGCGGCGAAAATATTGCGTCCGATGAGGCTTTCCCGCGACCTTCCGGTGACATCCAGATAGGCCTGGTTCATGGCGATGATTTCGAGGTCGGTGTTCATCACCATCAAGGGACTTGGCAGAACCTCAAAAACAGCTTGAAAATGCGGAACATTATCAACTTTCACAAGCAATTCCCCGCGGTCTGACTTGGTGCTCCGATCAAAGTCCGCAACACACCCCCCGTGGCGCCATGAAAGCGTCCCAGGTCTTTGATTCGTTGCATTTTCTGTAGAATTTTCGAATCCGTTACCGGTTCCCCCTACATCGTGAAATCCTCTCCCCAGCGGAACCCTTGAGAGAATCTGTCGCGCTCAAGGCGTAAGACAAGGAGGGCTGTCACACAAAGTTCGAACCAGCGGCGAACGTCTCGTTTATCGCGGGCTTAGTGAGGTGATCAAAGGGAATCGAGCTTTGCAGACCGCCCCCATTTTCAGTCTACCGACTGTGCCGGCGGTCGTACAATATGACCGCGCGAGGTGACCGTTGAAGCGTCGGCTGCGACATAAGAGCTTGGTTCTCTGCCTCGTTGCCTGCGCGCTGCTCGGGGGCGGGCAGGCTGCGTGCGCGGGATCGGTCGATGAGGTTCAGGCGGGACAATCGGCGGAGCCGGAGCCGGTCCATGCCGATTTCCAGTCTTTCCTCAGCTCGATCTGGCCGCTTGCCGAAGCGCGCGGGGTAAGCCGCAAGACTTTTGACGCGGCATTATCCGGGCTCACTTTCGATCCTTCAACGCCCAAACCATCAACCGCGCAGGCCGAATTCGACCGCCCCTTGCCGGCCTATCTGGCCGCGGCCGTTTCAAAATCGCGTCTTGAACGCGGCCGCGCTGCCTTGCGGCGCTATGCGCTCGAATTCGAAGAGATCGAACGGAAATTCGGAGTGCCGCGCGAAATCCTGATTGCGGCCTGGGGGATGGAAAGCGATTTCGGCCGCTTCAGGGGGAGCAAGGACATCATCCGCTCGCTTGCCTCGCTGGCCTTCCTGCGCGAGGACCGCAGCCTCTTTCTCGACGAATTATTGAGCGCTCTCGTCATGCTCGACAGCGGCAAGATCGCGCGGGACAAGATGAAAGGCTCTTGGGCGGGAGCGATGGGCGATCCGCAGTTTCTGCCATCCGCCTATTTGAAATATGGGGTGGGCTTCACCGGATCGGCCTTCCCCGACATTTGGGATACGCCGCCCGATAGTCTCGCTTCCATCGCCAATTTCCTGGCGCAATCCGGGTGGCAGCGCGATCTCCCCTGGGGCATGGAAATCGTCATCCCGGCCAATTTCGATTTCGCCAGCCTTCACAGGAGCTTTCCGGCCTGGACTTCGCTCGGATTGCGCAGCGCCGACGGCAGCGCCTTGCCGGATCACGGCGAAGCAACCCTGTTTCTTCCCTCCGGCGCGCTAGGACCGGCCTTTCTCCTCTCGGATAATTACTGGGTGCTGAAGCAATATAATAATTCGGATTCTTACGCTCTTTCCCT
>DASQCU010000438.1:0-6338 GCA_035634575.1 Beijerinckia sp. | reverse complement strand
TGGGTGAGGAGGGCGTCGAGTTCAGCCTTGAAGGCCGGATCGACCTTTGCCTGCTCATAATGTCTTTCAAGATCGAGAACGATCGGCATCAAGGTTTCGGCGACAAATCTTCCGCCAAATATGCCGAAATGGCCGCGTTCATCGGGGCCGGTCCGGAACGAATTCAGGTTTTGGTCGGGCACGGCTTCCTCTTTCCTCGATAGAGCGGTGTTCCAAGGAACAGGCGTTCTAAAGCGTGTCCAGCAAAAGTGGAATCCGGTTTTGCGTCCGGACACGCGACAAAAAAATACTAAAGAGCAAGATGACGATTCAAAGATACGTCATCTTGCTCTAAGCGCTCCGCGCGGCCGAACCAAGTCTTTCCATGGCCCGAATATTGGTTATGAAGGCCTCGATCTTTCCGGCGTCCTTCACGCCGGCCGCGGTTTCGACGCCCGACGACACGTCCACACCCTGGGCTTTCGTGGCATGGATTGCTTCCACCACGTTCAGGGCGTTGAGCCCTCCAGCCAGCAGCCAGGGCTTTTTGGTCTGGACCGTGCGGAGCAGGCTCCAGTCGAAACGCAATCCGTTGCCGCCTGGCCGGGTTGAATCCTGCTGGGGCTTGGCATCGAAAAGCAGGAGGTCGGCGACCGCATCGAAAAGCGGTATTTGCATGAGATCCGTCGCCCCCGCTATGCCGATCGCCTTCATGACGGGCAGGCCGAAACGGGCCCTGACCGACACGATCCGTTCGGGCGTTTCACGCCCATGCAGTTGCAGGATTTGCGGGTCCACGGCGGCAATCGCGGCGGCGAGCAGGGCATCGTCGGCATTCACCGTCAACAGCACCTTGACGGCGCGTTCGCCAACTCTTGCCGAAAGCTTTGAGGCCAGATCCAGGGAAACATGCCTTGGACTTTTATTGAAAAAAACAAAGCCGACCATGTCGGCGCCATGGGCCAGCGCGGCGTCGAGGCCTTCCTCCGTCGAAAGTCCGCAGATCTTAACCATGGTGTGCATGGGCACCTGCCTTGCCTATTATACCCGGAATCCTTGAGGATTCCGGTCTTCCTTTCTGGCAAATCGCTGACGCGAAAGCGATTTGCCAGAGTTGAACCGTCTGTTCCTTCGGAACGGCGGTAAAGGATTTTCAGACGGAGTGGTCGCCCCGGCTCTTCAAGAGACCAGAAACTCCAGAAAGGCCGAAAAGTCCCTTTCTATGCCTTTCGTTTAGCCTGCTTTCTTTGAGAGGCAATCGCTTTGCCGCGAACGATTCGCGCCAAAGCTCCCTTCCTTCGAAGGGGCGTCAATCAGATGAGCGCGCGAGGGGGCTCGCCACGCAGCCGATCCAGTTCGGCCCGCGCTTGCCGTGCGGCGCGGCGATTCTTGCCTTGCTCGAGCCAAGTGACGACGCCACCGAGGATGACGCCGAACATTATGGCGAGGAGCAGGACGATGAAGAGGGGAGCGGTGATCTGCACGCCTTCAATGTCGCCGCCTGAGAAAGGATCGAAGGACACTGTCACCAAGTGCCGGTTGGCAATGGCAAAGGCAAGCCCAATGAGCCCGAGCGGAACAAGAAGCAGCAGTTTCAAGAATCTTGCCATGGCTGAAGAGTCTCGCCTGCCGGGGATTTTTGCGCAATTCTACAGCGCATTCAGCCTCCGTGAAAACATGAACGCGCTCCAGTTCCTTGATTTTGAGCATGTTTTGCCCAGAAAACCGGCAAGGGGCACTAGCGGTCTTCTTCTGAGCGGTATAAGACCCTTTCAGCTTGAGGGGAAGCGGAAAGCGCTTCTCAAATTTTGGATTTGCCGCATTTTCGGTGGAAGGCCTGCTACGCCGGACCAAGTGGTTGCGGCGATCCGCTTGTGTCGAGAGCGGCCGCCAGCCCGCAGAGGGCTGCCCGCATCAGCTATTTGCTGAAAGCTGATGTGCCTAGCCCGAATAGCCATCGTTCAGACGTTCGCGCATTTCCTTGCCGGTCTTGAAAAAGGGGACCACTTTTTCATCGACTGACACATGCTCGCCGGTCCGGGGATTGCGGCCGAGCCGAGCGTCCCGCCGCTTGACCGAGAAGGCGCCGAAACCCCGCAATTCGACACGATCGCCTCGCGCCAGGGAGTTGGTGATTTCATCGAGGATCGCGTTTACGATCTTTTCGACATCACGCAAATAAAGATGCGGGTTGCGATCGGCAATCCGCTGGACGAGCTCCGATTTGATCATTCGCGCCGCCTATTGAAAAAATTACGTCCTAGAAAACCAAAATCCCGGCCAAGGCAAGCCCCGCCAATGGATGAGCCTCGGCTTTTTCGTCGCGCTTCACTCCGGCGTCGCTCGGGCACAAGCAGGTTTCCGTAGAAACAGCCTCAAAGCCCAAGCTTTAGTTGACGCCGTCAACCTGCCAAATCGCCACGAGACCGTCAAGCATATGCGATTCGGCCAAATCAGTTCCCTGGCGCAGCAGGTGACTCAAACCGGAGAGCCCTAAAAGATCGGCAAGATGCGAGGAAAAGCTCAAAATGCCGAGACGTTCCAGGCTTCTGCTTTTCTTCCAGTCGCGCACCGGAAGATCCTTTTGCACACCTTTCTCCTGCTGGAGCCAGGCGATGGCCTCCTGCTCGCCTCCGAGGCGATCGACGAGATGCAGATTAAGGCCCTGGCGGCCGGTGAAGACTCGCCCGTCCGCAACTGTGGTGAGTTCGGCATCGCTCAAAGAGCGGCGTTCTTTGACGAGCGCCTTGAACCAGGTGAAACTGTCCCCAACAAGCGAGGCGAGTGCGGCGCGTGCCTCGGGCGTTGTCGGTTCAAATCCGTTGGGAGAGGCTTTCAGGGGGGAAGATTTCACTTCCTCCATCTTTACGCCGACCGTATCGAGCAATTTCGCGACATTGGGATATTGAAAGAGCACGCCAATCGAGCCGACCAGAGAATTGCCTTGGGCGACGATCTGATCGGTGCCAAGCGCCGCGATATATCCGCCTGAGGCGGCCATTGTTCCGATAACCGCCACGGTCGGCTTCTTGGCCGAGAGATGCCGTAAGGCCGTATAGAGCCGCTCCGCCCCCGTCGTGGTCCCGCCGGGGCTCTCGATTGTAACGAGCACGGCCGAGGCCTTCGACTCCTCGATATTCTGGATGAGTTTCAAGGTATCGCGATCGCCGGTAATGACGCCCTCGATCGAGAGCCGGGCGATATGCGGGGCGAAGGGCAGCGAATCCGAGGCGCCTGATAGCCTCCATGCCCCAGCAAGAAGTGCAACCGCCAGGAAAGTCAGCGCCACAATGCGCCAAAACGACAGCCTTCGCCGCAATAGCCGGCGTTCGACAAGATAATCCGCAAAAGGAGACGCAGCCATAACGATCCAGGCTATTCCACTTGGAAAGGGTAAAATAGATCGAACAGCCAGACAATGCAAGACGGTGGGGTCCTCGCCAAGAGGCGGTAAAAAGGCGATGTTAAAAAAAGTTTTTATATATGGCTTTAAAACTAGGCGGGATTAAGTCAATATCGTTATATTAAAGTTTAGCAATTCGCCCCTAAAAACATTGGTAGTAAACAACCTCAGGCATGTATTGGCTGATTAACTTGGCTATTGGTTGTATTTCTCCGGTCTCAGGTTCCCTCCTTGCGGGTTTCATCAATCGGCTGCTGTCTTTATATGGCGCTCGGCGGATCGGCAGATGCTGGCGCCTATCTCATGCCGCCGGGCGAGGGGCAGGTCATCGCCGAGGCGGGTTTTTCCGGATCGACCCGCGCCCTTGACGCGCAAGGCCGCGTGATCCCAGTTCCCTCGTACCGAAAATTCGAGCTAGGAACTTACGTCGAATATGGCGTCACCGATTGGCTCACTTTGGTGGGCGCGCCATCCTATGACCATATCCGCGCCGGCGTGCCTGGTTCCTCCTATGATGGTCTTGGCGAAAGCGAAATTGGCGCGCGAGCCGGTCTCTATCGCTCCGAATCGAATGTCGTCTCGGTTCAGGCGAGCTTTATTTCGCCGGGCGCGCCTTTCGCGCAAGGGACGGAATTGATCCGGGCCCGCCGGGCCGCCGCCGCGGATTTGCGCTTGATGGCGGCGCAAAATTTCGAAATCGCCTCTCTGCCGTTTTTCTTTGAGGGTGGGGCGGGTCATCGCTTTTACCGCGGGGACCAGCCGGGCGAATGGTGCCTTGATCTCACGCTGGGGGCTCGCCCAAGTCCTAATTTGCTCTTCATGCTGCAAAGTTTCAGCTCGATCTTCGATGCGGCTTCGACCCTTTGGCCGCGCCAGTCCTGGCACAAGATGCAATTGAGCGCGGTCTACGACCTTTCAGCGCAATGGTCGGTTGAGATCGGCGGATTTCGGACAATTGCCGGAACGAACACCGGCCGCGAATTCGGGCCCGTTGGCGGCATCTGGTATCGCTTCTGAGGGGCGCGTCCAGCGGCGCAGTTGAGACCTTGGCCTGCAATCCCTATATTCTATAAAAATCACAATGACTTGCTGGCCCAGGGAAAAGCCGCTTATGGATGACACGCATCATCATACCGTCCGGCGCTTCGAGCATCCCGGTGAAGGGCGAAGGCGGGCGGCAACGGCTCCGAAAGGGCGGCAGATTGATCCGCTCGCGGCGCAAGAAATCGAGTCCCTGCTCGGCGACCGTTCTCGCCAGCGCGATCTTCTGATCGAACATCTGCATCTCATCCAGGACACTTATGGGCAGATCTCGGCCGCGCATCTCGCCGCGCTTGCCGACGCGATGAAGCTCTCCTTTGCCGAAGTCTTCGAGACCGCGACCTTCTATGCCCATTTCGATGTTGTGAAAGAGGGCGACGCGACGATCCCGCCGCTGACCATCAGGGTCTGCGATTCGCTCACTTGCGCCCTGTTCGGAGCGCAAAGCCTTTTGCACGAATTGAAGGCGGCGACCGGCCCGCAAGTGCGGGTCGTCCGTGCGCCCTGCATGGGGCGCTGCGATCATGCGCCCATCGCGGAAGTCGGGCATTTCTACGTTGATGACGCCAACGTCGAAAACGTCATTGCGGCAACCGCGAGAGCAGAGCACGCGCCGCATATTCCAGATTATATTGGCTATGCGGATTATGTCGGCCGGGGCGGCTATCAGCTTCTAGGCCAGCTGCGCTCCGGCACAATTGGCAGCGAGCAAATCTTGCAAGCGTTGGAGGCGGCCGATCTGCGCGGGCTCGGGGGCGCGGGCTTCCCGACGGCGCGTAAATGGCGTGCTGTGCAGCGCGAACCGGGTCCACGCTTCCTTGCTGTGAATGCCGATGAAGGCGAGCCCGGCACATTCAAGGATCGCTTCTATCTCGAAAGCGATCCGCATCGCTTCATTGAAGGCATGTTGATCGGCGCGCATGTCGTCGAGGCAAACGAGATCTACATTTATCTGCGCGACGAATATCCCGCGATCCGGGAGATTTTGCTGCGCGAACTCGCCAAATTGCCGCCGGGTGGGCCCTTAATTCATCTGCGGCGCGGGGCGGGCGCTTATATTTGCGGTGAGGAATCCGCGCTCCTCGAAAGTCTTGAAGGCAAGCGCGGCCTGCCACGCCACAAGCCGCCTTATCCTTTTCAGGTTGGCCTCTTCGGCAAGCCGACACTCATCAATAATGTCGAGACGCTTTACTGGGTGCGCGACATCGTGGAGAAGGGCGCAGTCTGGTGGACCGGGCAGGGCCGTGATGGCCGCAAGGGGTTGCGCAGCTATTCGGTGTCGGGCCGCGTGACGTCCCCGGGCGTGAAGCTCGCACCCTCGGGTCTTACGATTCGCGAATTGATCGATGAATATTGCGGCGGCATGGCGCAAGGCCATAAGCTCGCGGCCTATCTGCCCGGCGGTGCATCGGGGGGCATATTGCCTGCCTCGATGGATGATATTCCGCTCGATTTCGGCACGCTCGAAAAATACGGCTGCTTTATTGGCTCTGCAGGCGTGATCGTTCTCTCTGAGGAAGACGATGTGAAGGCCGCCGCCTTGAACCTGATGCGCTTTTTCGAGGATGAAAGCTGCGGCCAATGCACGCCTTGCCGGGTCGGCACCGCGAAGGCAGCCGTGCTTATGGAGCGCGACGTCTGGGACCAGGCTCTCCTCGGCGAACTCAGCGATTGTATGCGCGAGGCTTCGATCTGCGGCTTGGGTCAGGCCGCCCCAAATCCCGTGATGACCGTCATCAGATATTTTCCTGAGATGTTCAAGGACGCCGCCCCATGAGTGAAACGATCAGCTTCGAACTCGATGGACGTATCGTCGAGGCAAAACAGGATGAATCGATCTGGCAGGTGGCAAAAAGGCTCGGCAATGAGATCCCGCATCTTTGCTATCTGCCAATGCCCGATTATCGCGCCGACG
>DASQCU010000437.1:0-2292 GCA_035634575.1 Beijerinckia sp. | reverse complement strand
GACCGAACCTGTCTATGTGCGTAAACTCTGGCTCGGTCTTGGTATCCCGCCCGAGCGTATGATTTTCGAAGAGAAATCCCGCAATACTTGGGAGAATGCGCTCTTTACCTGGAATCTGTTGAAGCCCAAGCCGGGCGATCGATTCATTCTTGTGACTTCGGCCTCGCACATGCCGAGATCGGTCGGAATATTCCGTAAAGTCGGCTTTGACGTCACGCCATACCCATCGGATTATCGCACTGCCGGGGACAGCCGTGACTGGACCGTGTTCCTGCCGGCTGAGGATCGTCTGATCACGCTGGACCTCAGCTTGCGCGAATGGATCGGCCTCGTCGCCTATTGGTTCACCGGCAAGACGACAGCCCTTTTCCCCGCGCCTTGATATTGGCCGGGCGGTTCAAGGCTTCTCGGCGGGATCGAGAGCGCTTCGTGCGGGGGAATGAAATTGCCGCTGGAAGATCACGTAAAAGATTCCGGCTGTCGTCACGATCAGAATATAGGGGCTGATGAACCAGCCGAGATAAGCGAAGGAAAAGAAGAAAGCGCGTTGCCCTTTCGAGAAGTGGCGCCCGGCCTCTATATTCATCAGCCCGGCTCGTCGCACTGCAAGCCGTCGCTCGGATTCATCGGCGGAGTCCGCAGCCGGTGTCGCGCCGATGAGGATTGCGACATAATTGAACAACCGATAGGCCCAGGCGAATTTGAAGAAGGCATAGCCATAGATCACCCCAAGACCCAGGACTTTCATCTCCCAAATGCCGCGCGCCGCAACAAGGCTGAGGGGCAGGTCCGCAAAGACTTTCACGACATCATCGGTCGCGCGTAACAGCGTTGCCGCGCCGCCTATGGCAATGAGCGAGGTCGAGGCGAAAAAGGCGGTGCCGTTCTGCAGGCTCGCCATGATCGCGGCATCAGCAATGCGCGCATCACGCCGGCTCATCTGTTCCATCCATCCCAGGCGATGGTCGTTCATGAGACTCGACAGGCTTCGTTTGCCCCGGTGGCCACTTTCGTTCAGACGATGGTAGACGAGCCAGCAACTCAGGAAGAAGGCGAGGGCGAAAAGGTCGGCAATGGGGAGATCGGGCATTGGAGTCTATCTCGGTCGTCTATCTCGATGCGCATTCCGTGGCCGCAGTCGGCGGCGCATGGTTCCTTTGCTCGAATTTTCGATTATTTCAAACGCTTATCCGAAATTCGCGTTGCCCAAGAAAGGATCGCCATGCCCTTGAGCCTCGTCATCGCCAACAAGGCCTATTCGTCCTGGTCGTTTCGTCCATGGATCTTGATGCGGCATTTTGAAATCCCGTTCGACGAAATCGTCATTCCGCTGGCTCGGGAGGAGACCCGCACCGAGATATTGCGCCATACGCCGAACGGCAAATGCCCCGCGCTGCGCGATGGCGAGATCCTCGTCTGGGATTCGCTTGCAATCATCGAATATCTTGCCGACCTCTACCCTGAAATCGCGATCTGGCCGAAGGACAAGGCCGCCCGGGCCGAGGCGCGTTCGCTTTCCGCCGAAATGCACTCCGGCTTCACCGGGCTGCGGTCGCATTTGCCGATGAACCTGCGCCGCGCGGTGAAAAAGCGCGATCTGACGCCGGAGGCCGCCGCAGACGTCGTCCGACTGGAGGCGGCTTTCGGCGAGGCGCGCAAGCGGTTCGGGGCCGGGAAGGCCTTCCTCTTTGGCGATTTCTGCGCCGCCGACGCGATGTTTGCCCCCGTCGTCAACCGCCTGCATATTTACGAAGCGCCGGTCGATGCGGCTACGCGCAGCTACATGGACGCCGTCATGGCTCTGCCCGCCTGGCAGGATTGGAGCAAGGCGGCCCAGGCGGAAGAGTGGAAAATCGAGAAATACGACGTGATTTGAAACAGGAGACCAAGGATCGCCTTTTGCAGTCCTTGGTATAAGACTGCTCCCATGGCCTTGCACCTTCTCAAACTTTGCGTCGGTATCGGGTCGCTCGACGAGCTTAAAGCCTGGGGCGGCAGGAACCTCGCCGCGCGCCGCCAGCGGGGTGAGCCGGAAGAGCATGTCCACACGACCCGCCTGATGCCCAAGCGGACGGTTGAGCTTCTCGACGGGGGCTCGCTCTATTGGGTGATCAAGGGCGAGATCGCGGCGCGGCAGGCCCTGATCGATGTGCGGCCTTTTACCGATAGCGATGGCATCGGACGCTGCCAGCTTGTCCTCGACCCGGTCATCATCCCGGTCGTGCCGCGTCCGTTTCGCGCCTTCCAGGGCTGGCGCTATCTCGAGCCCGGAGCTTGCCCGCCCGATCTCGA
>DASQCU010000436.1:0-5958 GCA_035634575.1 Beijerinckia sp. | reverse complement strand
GGTGCTCGCGCTCGCGGGCGGAAGGCTTTGGCAGCTCATCGCCCCCGGCGAAGTGAAGCCGCAGCAGCCGGAGGTCGCCGGCATAAGCGAAACCGCGCCGCCGCCCCAGCCACAAGCCGAGCGGGTGGTGCCGCCTTCCTTTCCCCAATTCGATATCGTGAGGGTCGAGCCTTCGGGTGAAACCATCGTCGCCGGGCGGGCCTTGCCGGACACCGAAATCGCCCTCATGGCGGACGGAGCCGTGCTGGCACAGGCCCAAGCGGATGCAGCCGGGCTTTTCGTTCTGCAGCCCGAGGCTTTGCACCCGGGCGATTATTTGCTGTCGCTGCGGATGACCCCCAAGACAGGTGAGCCCCGCATCTCGCAACAGAATGTCACGGTTTCCCTGCCAGCGCCTGGGAAGGGCGGGGTTATGGTCGCCTTGGCGGAACCGGGGAAGCCGACTATTCTCCTCAGCGATCCAACCTTGCGGCGAGCCGCCGCATTGAGGGAGACGGGTGCGCCGGAACTCGCCTTCAAGACCGCCGAGGTCGAGGCCAACAAGGGATTTTACGCCTCGGGCACGGCGCCGCCGGGGGCGCATTTGCGCCTCTATCTCAATGATAGTGTTTTGGCGAACATCGCGGCTGGATCGGACGGGCGCTGGTCCTTGAAGATTGCCAAGGGCATGGCCCCCGGCCATTACACCTTGCGCGCGGATGCAATCGACGCGACTGGAGCGGTCGGCGCCCGCGCCGAGATTCCATTCGATTTTCAAACTGGGCTGTCCGCGCGGACCGCCGCCAAGGTTTCGCCAGTGGGCCCCGGAGCGAGTGAGGCTTTGATCGAAGCCCTCAATACGGCAAGGGTCGAGCGGGGCGATAGTCTGTGGCGGATCAGCCGCAAGATGCTGGGGGCGGGCACGCGCTATACCGAAATTTACGCCGCCAATAGCTCGCAAATCCGCGATCCAAAGCGGATCTATCCGGGGCAGGTCTTTGTTCTGCCCAAGGAGCGGGAGCCGGAGCCTCGTTAGGTTTTTCCCTGATTTCCGCGTTCTGGAATGTGTTTTGCCTCCAGAAGTCCTATATGGTGAAAGCGAGGCCTTTGTCGGGTCTCGCTTTTCTCGTTCGAAACAAACGCCGGGGCTCGCCTCATCGCGAACCCGCAAGAGCAATATGTCCACCACCCTTTTCTCTTCGCGAAGCGCCCGCAGATCCGCGCCAAAAGCCCGCTTCGACATGATGCGCAAGCTCTGGCCCTATATCTGGCCTTCCGAGCGGCGTGATCTGAAGGTCAGGATTTATGTCTCGCTGGTCTTCCTCCTCATCGCCAAGCTCGTCACCATCGCGGTTCCCTATTCCTACAAATGGGCGACCGACGCCTTGACGGGCCATGCCCCGGCAACGACCCATTCGCTGCCGGCCATCCTCGCCGGGCCGCTTGGCCTGACCTTGCTTTATGGAATTTTGCGCATCGCCATGGCCCTGTTCACCCAGGCTCGTGATGCAATCTTCGCCGATGTCGCGATGCACGCGGTGCGCCGGCTCGCGAAGGATGTGTTCGTGCATCTCCATTCGCTGTCCCTGCGTTTCCACCTGGAACGCAAGACTGGCGGCCTCACCCGCATTCTCGAACGCGGCCGCAATTCGATCGAGACAATCGTGCGCACGGTCATGCTGACGGCGGTGCCGACGATTGTCGAATTTGTGCTGATCCTCGGTGTCTTCTTCGTTCAGTTCAATTGGCGCTATGTCGGCGTGGTCTTCGCAATGATCGCGGCCTATATGGGGTTTACCACGGCCTGCACAAATTGGCGGATCGCCATCCGCCGCTCGATGAACGAGAGCGATACCGACGCGAATACCAAGGCCATCGACAGTCTCCTCAATTTTGAGACGGTGAAAAATTTCAACGCGGAAGAGCGCGAGAAGGAGCGTTACGACAAATCCATCGCCCGCTATGAGCGCATGAGTGTCAAGACCTATACGTCGCTTGCTTTGTTGAATGCGGGCCAGGCGATCATTTTCACGATCGGCCTCACGGCTGTGATGGTCATGTGCATCCTTGGCATTAAGGCCGGAACGAATACGCTCGGCGATTTCGTGCTCATCAATGCGATGATGATCCAGCTCTATCAGCCCTTGAGCTTCATGGGCCTGGTCTATCGCGAGATCAAGCAATCGACCATTGATATCGAGATGATGTTCGATGTGCTCGCGCAGGAGCCGGAAGTCGAGGACAAGCCGGGCGCCAAACCGCTGATGGTGAGGGAAGGGCGGCTTTCCTTCGAGAATGTCTTCTTCCATTACGATTCGCGCCGGGAGATCCTGAAGGGCATTTCGTTCGAGGTTCCTCCCGGCCAAACGGTCGCGATTGTCGGGCCTTCAGGGGCGGGCAAATCCACTTTGTCGAGGCTCATTTTCCGGTTCTACGAACCAACCTCCGGCCGGGTGACGATCGACGGGCAGGACATTGGCTATGTGACGCAGACCTCGCTGCGCAGTGCGATCGGAATCGTTCCGCAAGATACCGTGCTGTTCAATGATTCCATCGCCTATAATATTCGTTATGGCCGCTGGGACGCGAGCGAGGCGGAGGTCAAGGAGGCCGCGCGCATAGCGCAGATCGATCATTTCATCGAACTCGCGCCGGGCGGCTATGAGGCGCAGGTCGGCGAGCGCGGCCTGAAACTCTCGGGCGGCGAGAAGCAGCGCGTTGCCATAGCCCGCACGATTTTGAAGGCCCCGCCGATCCTTGTTCTCGACGAGGCGACCTCGGCGCTCGATTCCTTCACCGAACGCGAGATCCAGGATGCGCTGGAGCGCATTGCCAAGGGCCGCACCACGCTCGTCATCGCGCATCGGCTCTCGACCGTGGTCAATGCGGATCTGATTCTCGTGCTCGACAAAGGCACGATCGTCGAACGCGGCTCGCATCAGGAGCTTCTCGCGCAAAACGGCGTCTATGCCGCGATGTGGAGCCGTCAGCATGAGGTCGAAGTGGCCGAGGAGACCCTGCGCCGGGCAGCCCGTGAGGAAGGCCAGTCGGTCCACATCAGGATTGGCGAGAATGATCTCGAAGAAACTCCCGCCGCGGGCGCGCGACTGTGACAGCGGGGGAATCTCAGGATCCCATGTCTTGCGCCTTTGCTGAGGCGCGCATGGCAGCGGAGCGGGGCGAAGTGCCGGTCGGCGCGGTCGTGGTGCGAAATGGCGAAATTCTCGCCTGCGCGGGCAACCGGACGATAACCGATCAGGACCCGACCGCACATGCTGAAATGCTCGCCATTCGCGCGGCCTGCCGCAAGCTCGGCTCCGAACGGTTGACCGGCTGCGATCTCTATGTGACGCTCGAACCTTGCGCCATGTGCGCGGCGGCGCTGTCCTTTGCGCGGATCAGGCGGCTCTATTTCGCGGCCTCAGATCCCAAGGGCGGAGGCGTCGAGCATGGCGCCCGCTTTTTCGCGCAGCCGACCTGCCATCATGTGCCGGAGACCTATGGCGGCATCCGCGAAAGCGAGGCAGCCGAGATGTTGCGCGCCTTTTTCGCGGCGCGGCGCTGATCAAGTCGCCCCCTGAAAAGTCCTTTTTTCACGTTTACGCTCCGTCATGCGCGGACTTGATCATCCAGGCGAGCGGGTTGAGGTTGTGCGCAAGCGCCAGGCACCTCGAATCGGCGTTCCGGGATGCCCGGATCAAGTCAGATCAAGTCCGGGCATGACGCTTTGATAGCTGGTGGCGCAACGGCTTCGCTCTCGATGTCGAAAGAAGTACACTGAGCGTAGCGAAGGACTTCTTCACGACCAACTAATAAAACTACTGCAAGAAGGCCAAAAGTGCGGCGAGCGTGGCTTGCGGATTTTCTTCGGGCAGAAAATGCCCCCCTTCGATGGCCATTCCTTGCGGCTGCGTGGCCCATTCGCGCCAGATTTCGAGCGGCGCAATGCCCCTTGCCGGGATGCCCCTTGTGCCCCACAGCACGCAAAGCGGTGACGTGATCCTGTTGCCCTTGGCGAGATCGGCTTCGTCATTGTCACGATCGAAGGTCGCGCCAGCGCGATAATCCTCGCATGTTGCATGGATGCGCGAAGGTTCGTTGAATGAAGCGCGATAATTGGCGAGCGCGCGGAAGTCGAAGCTTTCGAGATTCCCCGCGGCAGTCCAGCTTTTCAGCGTATATTCGAGAAAGGCCACGGCAGAAGGAGCTATGAGCCTTTCGGGCAGAGGCTCGGGCTGCGCCAGAAACATCCAATGATAGGCTTTCATCGCGGTTCTCGCGTCCATGCCCCGCCACATGGCGGCGGTGGGGATGATGTCGAGAAGCGCCAGCTTGTCGATCCGCCCCGGATGATCGAGCGCGAGCCGATAGGCGACGCGAGCCCCGCGATCATGCCCTACGGCACTGAAGCGAATATGACCAAGCGCTCTCATCACCGTGACGGCGTCCTCGGCCATCAGGCGCTTGGTATAGAACGCGCCCTCTTCGCTGTGCGGGGCGGAGGACCAGCCATAGCCGCGCAGATCCATCAGGACCACGAAGAATTTTTCGGCAAGCGAAGGCGCGATTTTATGCCACATTACATGGCTCTGCGGATAGCCATGCAGTAGAAGCAGGGGCTGCCCCGTGCCACGCGAACGCACGAAAATCCGGCCTGCTTCGGTATCGATCCAATGCGTGGCAAAGCCGGGGAACAGATCGCTGAGGTCGGACATAAAAATATCCTTATCATTCACTTAGAACCTGTTTCAAAAGGGAAGGCACCATCCAAGCCCTCATCCTGAGGAGCGTCCGAAGGGCGCGTCTCGAAGGACGAGGGCGGTTTCAGGGAACACTGGATGTCATCCTTCGAGACGCAGGCTTCGCCTGCTCCTCAGGATGAGGCGGCGGCTTTTGAAACGGGTTGCTATGCTTCGCATGCTTTTTCAGAAAATCAGTAAATCCTGCCCTGGCGGGTAAAGCCGCAGGCAATTGCAAAGTTTCATCCGATGTCTATTTTATGCGAGCGCGATAACCGGCGGCTCAGAGCTTGGGCTTGAGAGCCGAAAGAAACCCTGAATCCGCAAGGGTTCAGGGTATATAAACGAAATCCTGGGCAAAGCTGCATGACCGTCAAGCCAAAGCTTCATATATTCCTCTGTGCCCCGCGTGGTTTCTGTGCCGGGGTCGTGCGCGCCATTGACGCGGTCGAGCAGGCGCTCCAGCTTTACGGGGCCCCCGTCTACGTGCGGCATGAGATCGTCCACAATAAATATGTGGTCGAGGGGCTGAAGGCCAAAGGCGCGATTTTCGTCGAGGAACTCGACGAGGTGCCCGATACGTCGAAGCCGGTTATTTTTTCAGCGCATGGTGTCCCGAAATCAATTCCGGCGGAAGCCCAGGCACGGAATATTTTCGCGATCGACGCGACCTGTCCTTTGGTGACCAAGGTCCATCGCGAAGCGGAGCTTCATCACAGACAGGGCCGTCAGGTTCTTCTCGTCGGCCATGCCGGACACCCGGAAGTCGTCGGCACCTTGGGGCAATTGCCTGCCGGCTCGATCCTTCTGGTGCAAACGCCGGACGATATTGAGACATTGGAGGTGCAGGACGAGAATAATCTCGCCTATGTGACCCAAACGACATTATCGGTCGATGACACGCGCTGCATGGTCGAGGCGCTGACACGGCGTTTTCCGCATATTATCGGACCGCATCGTGAGGATATTTGCTATGCAACGACCAACCGGCAGGAAGCGGTGAAACGGATCGCCCCGATCGTCGATGCGCTTCTCGTCGTCGGTTCCTCCAATTCCTCCAATTCGCAACGGCTGAAGGAAGTGGCCGAGCGCTCCGGCTGCAAGCTTGCGCGTCTGGTGCTGCGCGCCGAAGATGTCGAATGGGATTTGTTTTCCAATATTTCCTCGCTCGGAATCACCGCGGGCGCTTCGGCGCCGGAAGTGCTGGTCGAGGAAATCATGGCCGCCTTTGCGGAGCGTT
>DASQCU010000435.1:0-10255 GCA_035634575.1 Beijerinckia sp. | reverse complement strand
GCGAGATCGTATCCGGGATTCTGTCGGATGAAGGCTATGGCACGCGCACGGCCAAGAATTCCGATGATGCCCTGGCGGCAATCGAAGGCCGGCGCCCCAATCTGGTCTTTCTCGACATATGGCTGCAGGGGTCGCGACTCGACGGTTTGCAGCTCCTACAGATCATAAAGGAGCAAAATCCAAATCTGCCCGTCGTGATGATTTCTGGCCATGGCAATATTGAAACGGCGGTTTCGGCGATCAAGCTCGGGGCCTATGACTTCATTGAAAAGCCCTTCAAAGCCGATCGCCTTGTGCTCGTCGCCGAGCGCGCGCTCGAAGCTTCAAGGCTGAAGCGCGAAGTGAACGAGTTGCGCGCGCGGTCGGGCGGGGGCGATCAGATCATCGGCAAGTCGAGCGCGATCAACCAATTGCGCCAGATGATCGAGCGGGTCGCGCCATCGAATTCCCGGATCCTCATCACCGGGGCGCCGGGCTCCGGCAAGGAACTCACCGCGCGGTCAATTCATGAGGCGTCAGTGCGTTCGGGCGGCCCTTTCGTGACCATCAATTCCGCGACCATATCCCCGGACACGATGGAAACCGAGCTTTTCGGCGTCGAAGGAAAGGATGGAAAGAGCCGCAAAATAGGGGCCCTCGAGGAAGCTCATGGCGGCACGCTCTACCTCGACGAGATTGCCGATATGCCGAGGGAAACCCAGGGCAAGATCCTGCGGGTGCTCGTCGAACAGAATTTTCAGCGCGTAGGCGGATCGACGCGTGTTCATGTCGATGTTCGAATCATATCTTCGAGCGCGCGGGATCTCGCCGCTGCCATTAGCGATGGCGCGTTTCGCGAGGATCTTTTCCATCGTCTGGCGGTCGTGCCGGTCCGCGTGCCCTCGCTCTGCGAGCGGCGCGAGGATATTTCCGAGCTGATCGTATTTTTCATGGATCAGGTCTCGACCATGACCGGCATGCCGCGCCGCACGATCGCCGATGACGCGATGGCTGTTCTCCAATCGCATGATTGGCCCGGTAATATCAGACAGTTGCGCAATAATGTCGAACGCTTGATGATCCTCGCGGCGGGCGACCCAGAGGCGGCCATTACCGCTGATATGTTACCGTCCGAGATCGGTGCGCTTATCCCTTCGACACCTAACGGCACAGGCGGCGAGAAATTGATGAGTCTGCCGTTGCGCGACGCCCGCGAGGTGTTCGAACGCGAATATTTGGTGGCGCAGATCAACCGGTTTGGCGGCAATATTTCGCGAACCGCCGAATTCATTGGCATGGAGCGCTCAGCGCTCCATCGCAAGCTCAAGTCGCTGCGGATCGATTAGCAAATTTCCAGGCAAGTGGATTCGGGTTCGCCCGATCCTCAGCAGTAACGCATTCGGATACGCAATCCTGAGACATCACGATCTTTTGACCACTTTATTGATCCGCCGGGCGCGACATATTCGCCTGGGGGACAACCGAGTGATTGCGATCTATACCACGGGTCATAAAGAATGACCTGTGGTATAGAACGTTTTGACAAGGAACCGTCCTTCGTGTGGCGGCGGGAGCGATTGGTGCGGAGCTCAATTTTTTTTAAACCTTTCATGGTATGCGCGTGAGCCGAATCGTCTATGTCAATGGCCGCTATGTCCTGCGGCGGGACGCCAGGGTCCATGTTGAGGATCGTGGCTATCAATTCGCCGATGGCGTCTATGAGGTCTGCGAGGTCCATCGTGGCGCTCTGATAGATGAAGAACGCCATATGGCGAGGCTTGAGTATTCGCTCGCGGAATTGCGCATCAGCGTGCCGATGACCCGGGCCGCCCTTGGCGTCGTGCTCCGCGAAATCAGGGTCAGGAACGGCGTCGAGAATGGTCTCATCTACATCCAGGTGACGCGTGGCGTCGCGGCGCGGGACCATGCTTTTCCGGTAAAGCCCGTACGCCCGAGCCTCGTCGTGACGGCCCGTTCGGTCGATCCCGAGAAGGGCGAGGCCATGGCGCGCAAGGGCATAAGTGTCGCGGCCATTCCCGATCTGCGGTGGAAACGGGTCGATATCAAGACGACTTCGCTCACCCCCAACGTGCTGGCGCGCCAGGCCGCCAAGGAAAAAGGCGCTTATGAGGCCTGGCTCATCGATCAGGATGGTATGGTAACGGAAGGGGCCGCGTCGAATGCCTGGATCATTGATCAGGCTGGGACGATCATCACCCATCCCGTCGATCATGCAATTTTGCGCGGGGTCACCCGCACAACCTTGATCGATATCATCAAAGCGCAAGGCTTACGCTTGGAAGAAAGAAAATTCAGCCTGGAAGAGGCTTATGCCGCACAAGAGGCATTCATTACCGGCGCCACGACTCTCGTTATGCCGGTGGTTGCCATTGATGGGCGGAAGCTTGGCGAGGGTGCGCCTGGCCCCATGGCTGGCAATCTGCGGGCGCTGTTCCATCAAAAAGCGGCAAGGACCTTATAGCGTGGGAAATCCGCCGGGAATTGACGCCTCGCTTCCAGCGAATCAGTTATGCAAATCAATTTGCATAAGGACATGTGCGCTAGCGCACATTGTGTCAAACTTTAAGCCGGTTGTCTCTTGCCGATGAAGGAAAAAGATTACTTTATTGCAAAGCAGCAAAGTAGAGCTTGTGGCCCGCGCCTCCATTGGATCTAATATGGGTTCGATAAGTCTGGTCCATATCGCGTCCAACAAGACCGACGCCAACTTAACGCTCAATACCGATTTGCGCCCGCAAGGTCGTCAAGAAAAGAACAGGACTAAACATGGCCGCCGAACGCCCCCAGAACCTCCAGGACACTTTTCTCAATTTCGTCCGCAAGAACAAGGTTCCGCTCACGATCTTTCTTGTCAATGGCGTGAAGCTGCAAGGCGTTGTCACCTGGTTCGACAATTTTTGTGTGCTCCTGCGGCGTGATGGGCACTCGCAACTCGTCTATAAACACGCCATATCTACGATCATGCCCGGTGCGCCGATCCAGATGTTCGAGCCAGGCGATGATACGGGCCATCAATGAACCGAGGAGCCTTTTACGATCGATAATTTTGCGAGCCTCACCGCCACCCGTCCCTTATTCGAAACGGAAGCTGTCGCAAGGGCGCGCGTTCGGGCGCTCGTCATAGGGCCTTACCTCGCGGACCGGGCCGGCCAAAGAGGCGGGAAAGCGGCGCTTCCGGCTTCGTCAAAGGTGCAGCGGGCGCGTTCATTCGACGCGCGATTTGTCGAGGCAATCGGGCTTGCTGAAGCGATCGACCTCGACGTCGTCGAAGCCCAAATCGTCACCCTCTCAGAAATCCGTCCGGCAAGCTATCTCGGCAAGGGCAAGGTCAGTGAACTGGCCGAGCTTGTAAAAGCGGAGGAGATCGGGCTCGTCATAATGGATTGCGCCTTGTCGCCAGTCCAGCAGCGCAATCTCGAAAAGGAATTTGGCGCCAAGGTCATCGATCGGACGGGCCTGATCCTCGAAATCTTCGGCCGACGCGCGCGCACAAGGGAGGGCACGCTCCAGGTCGAACTGGCGCATCTCGCCTATCAGAAATCGCGGCTGGTGAGATCCTGGACCCACTTGGAGCGCCAACGCGGCGGCTTCGGCTTCCTTGGCGGCCCCGGCGAAACGCAGATCGAGACCGACCGGCGGCTCATTCAGGAGCGCATGACCCGGATCGAGCATGAACTCGACGGAGTGAAACGGACGCGTGGTCTTCATCGCAAGAGCCGCCGGGACGTGCCTTATCCGATCGTCGCGCTCGTCGGCTATACCAACGCCGGAAAATCCACTCTTTTCAACCGCTTGACCCGCGCCGACGTGCTCGCCGAAAACATGCTTTTCGCGACCTTGGACCCGACCTTGCGGAGCCTCGCCCTTCCGCATGGCGGAAATATCATCCTCTCCGATACGGTGGGCTTCATCTCCGATCTGCCGACCATGCTCGTCTCGGCATTCCGGGCGACGCTCGAGGAAGTGCTCGAAGCCGATGTCATCCTGCATGTGCGCGACATAGCGCATGAGGATGCCGAGGCGCAATGCGAGGATGTCGAAACCATCCTGACGGAACTTGGCGTCAATCCCGCCGATGACCGGCGGCTCCTGGAAGTCTGGAACAAGGCCGATCTTCTGGACGAGGATGGCCGCGCCGCCGCGTGGAACAGTGCCCGCCGGCGTGCAGCCAATGCAAGGCCCATTATTGTCTCGGCGCTCACCGGGGAGGGTCTTGAGGAACTTGGCGCGGCGCTCGAAGCGCGGCTTGCGGTTGGCCGTGTCCTTTTCGATATTGCGCTCGATCCGGCAAACGGCCAAGGGCTGCATTGGCTTTATGAGAATACCGAAGTCATGCAAAGGAGCGCCGAGGAGGATGGGACCTTGCACTTGACCGTGCGCGTCGCACCCGAGCGGGCCGAGCCGGTGCGGCGGAAGTTTTTCGGATCAGCGATTGGCTGAGCCATTATCGTCAAGTTTCCGGGAAGACGGAACAAACCTCGCTTAACTGGGGTTTCTTGCAGAAATCACGTTACACTGGGAGGCGGATGATGCCTGAGTCCACCGCCACTCTGACGACATCGGAAATTGTTACAAGCACCACGCGGCGCGACTTTCTTTTCCTCGCGACAGGCGCCATCGGCGCGGTCGGGGCGGGCGCCGTTCTCTGGCCCTTGATTGCTCAAATGGCGCCCGATGCGGCCACGCTTGCAGCTGGCGCGCCGATCGATGTCGATCTGGGGAGCCTGGCGAGCGGTCAACAGATCGTCGTGAAATGGAGGGGGCATCCCATCTTCATCACGAACCGGGCGCCCGCTGCCTTGAAGGTTCTTCAAGGCGAACAGCTTGTTGCACAACTCGCCGATCCGAATTCACAGGTCTTGCAGCAACCAACCTACGCCAACAATTGGCACCGCTCGATCAAACCGGAAATCGGCGTACTCGTCGGCGTCTGCACGCATCTCGGCTGTATCCCGGTTTTTGAACCAGATCAGGGGCAGGTTGAGCCGGATTGGCTTGGCGGCTATTTCTGCCCTTGCCATGGGTCAAAATACGACCTTGCCGGACGGGTCTTTCGGGGTGTGCCCGCACCCTATAATTTACCGGTTCCCCCTTATAGCTTCGTCAATGATACGATTTTACGCATCGGAGAAAATCCGTCGGGGCAAAAATTCGATCTCGATGAAATCACGCAACTTTGACTGGGGTTTAATATCAAGCGTTTAGGACCCGCTTGGTTTTTCCTGAGCCTTTGCGTCATTCCAAAGGGCGTCCATTTCGTCCAATGTCACCTCGCCGAGAGCCCTGCCTGCACGATGCAGCTCTTGTTCGATGAAATGGAAGCGCTTCTCGAACTTCGCATTGGTGGAGCGGATGGCCGATTCGGGATCGATGTGCAGATGGCGGGCGAGATTGGCTACGGCAAAGAGCAGATCGCCAATCTCGTCCTGGATAGCCGCCGGCTTGCCTTCGTCCAGCGCGACTTCGATTTCCCTCGTTTCCTCGCGAATTTTTTCGAGAACGAGCCGCGCATCATTCCAATCGAAGCCAACTGCCGAGGCTTTGGCCTGAAGTTTCACAGCACGGGTCAAGCCGGGCAGGGGTAAGGGAACGTCAGCGAGAAATCCGGGCTTCGACTCCGCTGATGTGCCCCGTGCCGCTTGTTTGGCTGCTTTTTCCTCGGCCTTGATCTTTGCCCATTGGCTCTTGATTGCGTCCGGGGAAAGATCAAGCGCATCGCCGAAGACATGGGGATGGCGGCGGATCATTTTTGTCGTGATCGCCTCGACGACCGCGCCAAAGTCGAAAGCCTCTTGTTCCTCCGCCATGCGGGCGTGAAATACAACCTGCAAGAGGAGATCGCCCAGTTCGTCCTTCAGGTCCGACAAATCATGACGCGCGATGGCGTCGGCGATCTCATAAGCTTCCTCGATCGTATAGGGAGCGATGGTCGCGAAATTTTGTTGAATATCCCAGGGGCAACCGGTCTCAGGCGTGCGCAACGCTGCCATGATCTCAATGAGTCGGCCTATGTCGCGAGAGGGTTGCACGGAAGCAAACTGGCCAGCTGATTGATGAGCAAGGGGCAGGGCGCCCAGAGAGGGCAAGCAGGGAAACAGTTTCCCTGCCCGTTTTGTGAGGGCGAAGGCCTGGGGGCTGCTCGATCTTATACCACAGGTCATAAAAAATAACCTGTGGTGCCACTCTCGAATTTTCGCCAACGCTAAAGAAAAAGCGAAAATTCGAGAAAGGAACCAAGGATCGCCTTTTGCGATCCTTGGTATTACTCAGTCGAGCGAGATCGACAAGGCCTCGCGGCCCTTTGGGGTATCGACAACGCGCATGGACACGGCCTGCCCTTCGGCAAGATGCTGCACACCCGACGACCCAAGGATCGAGATATGGACGAAAACGTCCTTCCCACCATCGTTGGATTGAACGAAGCCGAAGCCCTTATTATCGTCGAACCATTTGACGGTGCCGGTCACGGAAACGGCGCTCGAAGGATCCGGACTGCGCCGTTGCGGACGTGGCGAATCGCCAAAGGAGCGTTGGGGTGCCCGTTCAGCTGCGCCCGTCGTATCCACTTCGAGAACACGCGTGACCTGCGCACCCTTCATGCCGTTACCGACATTGACCTTCAGCTTGGCGCCCGGCGGAACCGTTTCATATCCAGCGGCCTGAAGCGCGCCAATATGAAGGAAGGCGTCCCCCGATCCATTGCTCAATTCGACGAAGCCGAAGCCTTTGTCACCCTTGAACCATTTGACCACGGCGTCGACAGCCGGGCCCGTTGATGGCGACATCATATCGGGTCCGCCGCCGAAACCGCCGCCGCCGGCGCCGCCACCGGGGCCACCGCCAAAGCTCGAACGTGGGGTACGGCTGGGGCGCGGTGAATCATAGGGCGAGGGCCCATCATCATCAAAACCACGCTTCTTGGGACCCCGGAAATCTCTACCTTTGCTCATGATCTGCCTGCTTATCTTCGCCTATATCCGCCCTGTACCTTTTTTATCGGTACCGTCAGCTTGCCCGACCGCCCTTCATCGCAGCAAGAAAACATCTTGAAGTCGTTCTCGTTCGTAATGCACAAAAAGGCCAGCCACCCGAAGATGCCAGCCTGCTGCCCTGCCGATCGTATTCAATATGAATGCCGAGAATCCCGCGTTTCGTTGTTCTATACCAGATAGGCGCGGGCCCTGGCTAGCAGTTTCGTGACGCCTGGCGCCCGAGACCGTCAAAAAGGGGCTCAACAGCCATTGGAAAACGCCGCGTCGGCCAATCCTTATGCAAAAATACCGAAAACCAAAGCGCAATGAAAACATCCATCTAAATCCATTCAATTCGCATAATCAATATTATGGAACCATTTCACGATCGGAATTCTTTTATCTTATACCAACGGTCATAAGAATGATCGCCGTCCGCGGCCCTTGAATCCGAAGAAACTCAAGGTTCGTTTCCGGTAAATCCGCTGACCTGATAGCGATTTATCGGAGTTGCACCGCCTCTTCGTAGGGAACGGCGGTATATTATCGCATGTTCGGATCGCGAACCGGCGCCGGACCGTATATGAAAGTCTTCCGAAGCTCCGCGTCGTTCCGCGAGAGCCGCGCAATTTATAATTATAAGATCGGTCCTGGATCTTTGATCTATCGCAAAGCCAAACCGGATATAGCTATTCCTGATAAAATACTACAAAATGTCAAGCCTTGATCTGCATCCCATCATAGGCCGGCTCGACATTCGGCGGCAATTCGCCCTTCAAGCGCTCGAAATCGAGATCCGTGTGCAGATTGGTGAGAATCGCGCGCTTGGGACGCAGCCTTGCGATCCACTCCAGGGTCTCGGCTAAGCAGAAATGGCTCGGGTGCGGCGTGTAGCGCAAGGCATCGACGATCCAGAGATCGAGACCTTCGAGAAAACCGGCGCTCTCCGGCGGGATCGCATTGACGTCCGGTGAATAGGCTATATCGCCAAAGCGGAAGCCGAGCGCATCTATTTCGCCATGTTCGAGCCGGAATGGAAGCGCTTCTATGGTGCCGCCCGCGCCCTTGATTCGGCAGACCTTGCCCGGCATGAGCCGCTGCTCTGTCAAAAGCGCTGGATATTGGCTGCCGGCCGGCGTCTCGAATATATAGCTGAAAGCCTCGCGGACGACGGCCGAAGTGGCCGCATCCATATGAAGGTCGATTTTATGGCGGGCCATAATGACCAGAGGCCGCACGTCATCGATTCCATGCGTATGATCCGCATGTTGATGCGTGAGAAGGATTCCGTCGAGATGGCTGATATCTTGCCCCAGCAATTGCTCACGCAGATCCGGCCCCGTATCGACGAGCACCTGGGTCCTGGCTCCGTCATCGCCGAGCCTTTCGACGAAGATGGAGCAACGCCGGCGCCGATTTTTCGGATTTTTAGGATCGCAAGCGCCCCAGCCTTGGCCGACCCTCGGGACGCCACCCGAGGATCCACAGCCGAGAATTGTAATCCTGAGGCTCATGCGGCCTCCGCAGCAGATCCCGCCGGCGGCATTTTGCTGAAGAGGCGGAAGACATTGGCACTGGTCGCCGCCGCGATTTCTGACTCCGACACATTTTTCAACTGCGCCAGAACCTTGGCTGTCTCGGTTACATAGGCAGGCTCATTGCGCTTGCCGCGATAAGGGATCGGAGCGAGAAACGGCGCATCGGTTTCGACAAGGAGTCGGTCCAGAGGCACGGTGCGGGCAATGGCCCGCAGATCTTCGGACTTCTTGAAGGTGAGAACGCCCGAGAAAGAAATATAGAGGCCAAGCTCCAGGCCAGTTGCGGCGAGCATTGGCGAAGACGTAAAGCAATGGAGCAGGGCTTTGAAGGCGCCCTTCCCCATTTCCTCCCGCAAGATCTCGGCCATATCGGCATCGGCATCGCGCGCATGAATGACGAGGGGCAGGCCGGTTTCCCGCGCGGCCGCAATATGGGTGCGAAATACTCTTTGTCCCAGATCGCGCGGCGCGCTGTCATAGTGGTAATCGAGCCCAGCCTCGCCTATCCCGACGCATTTCGGGTGGCTGGCCAATTGGACAAGCTCCTCGACGCTTGCCTCCGGCTCTTCATGGGCATGAAGCGGATGCGTGCCGACGGTGCAAAAAACTTCCCTGTAGGTCTCGGCTATGGCCCGGATGAGCGCGAATTTATCGACCCGCGTCGAAATCGTGATCATGCGCGAGAGGCCAGCCGCGCGGGCGCGCGCAACCACAGCATCGCGTTCAGAAGCAAAATCCTCGAAATCGAGGTGGCAGTGACTGTCGATCAACATTTCAAAAACTCAGGCCTTGCCCCTCGGCTCCAGTTGCAGCTCATCCGGCTTGCACCTCGTAGCGTGGAAAAATCGGCGACGGTGGCGGCAAGATGGTTCCAGGCTGAAGCCCTTCCGGGGTTTCCGTATCCTTGAAATTGCGCGCGTCACCGGCGACGCCCAAAAGGTCGAGGAGTTTTGCCGCCGCCTCCGGGATAAAAGGCTGTGCCATGATGGCGACAATACGCAAGACCTCGGCGGTGACATAGAGGATTGTCGCCATCCGTTCGGGATCGGTCTTGCGCTTGATCCAGGGTTCCTCGCTCGCGAAATAGCGGTTCGCCTCTCCGACAATCCGCCAAATTTCCGCGAGGATCAGATGGAGCGCGAATTCTTCCATCCCGGCGCGCGATTTCGCCGCCAGCGCCCTCGCCTGTGCCAGGATCGCCTGATCGGCCTGCGAAAGCTTCCCCGGTTCAGGCAGTTTGCCGTCGCAATTCTTGGCGAGCATGGACAAGGAGCGCTGCGCGAGATTGCCGAGATCATTGGCGAGATCGGCATTGATCCGGTTGACGATTGCCTCATGCGAATAATTGCCATCCTGCCCGAAAGGCACTTCGCGCAGCAGAAAATAGCGGAACTGGTCGACGCCGTAATCTTTCGCGAGACCTAAGGGATCAATGACATTTCCGACCGATTTCGACATTTTCTCTCCGCGATTGAAGAGAAAACCATGGACGACGATTTGCCTGGGCAAGGGCAGATTTGCCGACATGAGAAAGGCCGGCCAATAGATGGCGTGAAACCGGGTAATGTCCTTGCCGATCACATGCGCATCCGCCGGCCAGAATTTTGCGCGCGGCGCGGTGGCGTCAGGAAACCCCGTGCCAGTGATATAATTCGTCAGCGCATCGATCCAGACATACATCACATGTTTGGGATCGCCGGGGACCGGTATGCCCCAGTTGAAAGTCGAGCGGCTGATCGAGAGGTC
>DASQCU010000434.1:0-1985 GCA_035634575.1 Beijerinckia sp. | reverse complement strand
TTCGCTCTATTATCTGCCGCTGACCATTTGTGAGCGACTTGGCTATTTCAAGGAGCAAGGGCTCGACGTCACCATCAACGACTTCCGCGGCGGGGCGCAATCGTTGCAGGCGCTGGTCGGCGGCTCCGTTGACGTCGTCACCGGAGCCTACGAGCACACCATCCGCATGCAGGTAAAAGGGCAGGACATCCGGGCTGTCATCGAGCTTGGCCGGTTTCCCGGCATTGCGGTTGGCGTACGAAAGGAACGTGCCGAGAGCTACAAATCTCCCGCCGATCTTAAAGGCATGAAGATTGGTGTGAGCGCTCCCGGCTCATCAACAAATTTTCTCGTCATGTATCTGATGTCGAAAGCCGGTCTCAAGCCGGCGGACGCCTCCTATATCGGCGTCGGGATCGGGCCGTCGGCCGTCGCGGCCATTAAGAAAGGCGAGATCGACGCCCTTTCCAATGTCGACCCGATGATCACCAAGCTCGAGCAGGATGGCGATATCAAGGTCGTTGCGGATACGCGAAGCGAGGAAGGGACGCGAGCAATTTTCGGGGGCTCAAACCCTGCCGCCGTGCTTTACCTCAAGCAGGAGTTCATTGAGAAGAATCCGAACACGGTCCAGGCGCTGGTCAACGCCTTTTATAAGACGCTCAAGTGGCTCGAAAGCGCCACACCGGAAGACATCGCGGCGACCGTGCCGGAGGAATATTTCCTCGGCGACAAGGCGCTCTACATCGCTGCGGTCAAAGCCAATAAGGCGGTCTATTCCAGAACCGGCGTCATCCCCGCCGCCGGCATGCAGTCCGCGGCCGATATGCTGCTTGCCTTCGACGACGAGCTCAAAGGCGCCAAAATCGATCTTGGCAAGACGTTCGACGATCGCTTCGTGAAAAAAGCCGCCGCGGCCGGCAAGTGATCTCGAAGGCGCCGGCAGGGCATCGCGGGGATGATGCTTGTTCGCGTGGATCGGCTCGATCTTGTTTTGGCGCAGCGGCCATGGCCATTCGCCGTCAAAAAACGCGGCGAGATCGACGCCTTTTTCAATGAGCAACGCCGCATCAATCCGGCGCTTTGGAACGGCGAGGTCTTGTTGCTGCACGACTACGCCATCCGCGACGCGGTGTTTCAAGGCGCCTATTTCCAAACGGATTTTGCCAGCATGCTGGCCTGGCGCCAGTGGGATTTTCCCGACCGCGGCGTGCACAGCTGCTTCGCCATGGGCGCGCTACAGGCAAGCGATGGTGCTTTTCTGCTCGGGGTCATGGGACCCCATACCGCCAATGCAGGCAAAATCTATTTTCCTGCTGGAACGCCTGAGCCCAGCGACGTAATCGGCGTTCGGGTTGACCTCGCAGGCGGCCTCATGCGTGAAGTTGAGGAAGAGACCGGCCTGAGTCCGAGCGAGCTGGAAGCCCAGCCAGGCTGGGTAACGGTGCTCGCCGGCCCTCGCATTGCGCAGATCAAGGTGTTGCGAGCGCCCGACACTGCGCAATGCCTGCGCACGCGCATTCTTGCGCATCTTGGCAGCCAAATGCAGCCGGAGCTTGTCGACGTCCGTGTGGTGCGCGAGGAAGCGGATTTCGATCCGATGATGCCGCCCTATGTCACCCAATTTCTTTTGGATTTGTGGCAACAGCCGCAAGGAGATCGCGCTCCATGAACATGCTAGAGCATGATCCCGAAAAGTGGGAACCGGTTTTCGGAAAAAGATCATGCTCAAACAAAGAGGTAGAGCGGGATGATGATTCGAAGAAAATCATCCCGCTCTGCACGGGCGATGGCGGCCAATGCCCCTGATAACTGCTTGCAAGCACGCCTCCTCCTCCGCTAGAAGGGGGCGTGCGGATCAGGCGTGGCGCCGAGTCTTAAGTCTCTCGTGCGTTCGTGCCGTGTCCATTAACGAGGGCGTTTGATGCCGACGCGCCAGTATTTTTGCGCGATGAGCCGGGAGCCGCATGGCTTGTCCCGGGTCGCCCTCATTCTCGGCGGGCTGC
>DASQCU010000433.1:0-4843 GCA_035634575.1 Beijerinckia sp. | reverse complement strand
CCAGCAAAAGTGGATACCGGTTTTGCGTCCGGACACGCGACAAAACAAATACTAACGTTTCGCATATATGCGCTGCCGAAGATGTCGGCAAAATGGTAGCGGTCCTTATGCTCCCAGAAGGAAAGGGCGGTTTTCCTGGGTAATCTCGACGAGAAAATCAAGCACCGTCCGAATCGTCGCCGAGCGGCGCAAATCATCGTGAACCACAAGCCAAAGATCGCGGGTGATCGGCAATTCGTCGCTGGCCAGACGTTGTAGGGCGCGGTCGCGGTCGCCAAAGTAACAAGGCAAGATCGCAATGCCCATGCCCGCGCGGACGGCCGCCCTTTGACATTCGATATCATTCGAACGAAAGGCGATCTTCCGGTTTGCGGCGAAGGCGCGAAGCCATTGCTGCTGCGGCGCGCTGTCGAGGCTATCGTCATAGACGATGAATTCCCAGGTTTTGGGATCGTGCTTGTCCGCATAGCCGCGCTTGCAATAAAGCGCGAGGCCTAAGGTCGCGAGCTTGCGGATGACGAGGCCGCTGCCCTGCGGCCGGGTCAAACGCAGGGCAATATCGGCTTCGCGCCGATCGAGCGCGGCGGAGCGGGTTTCGCCGATCAGCACCAGCCGCAGGCCGGGAAAGCGCTTTCGCAGGACGGTCAATCGCGGCGCGAGAAAGCCGCTGGCAAGACCCGGCGGCGCGCTGACGACGACTTCGCCGCCGATTGTCTCGTCAGCGCCGCGTGCGGCGCGCTCGATTGCAAAAGCCTCTTCCTCCATTTTGCCGAGCAAAGCCGCGATGCGCTCGCCATCCTGTGTCAGGATCGTACGGCGTGGCAGGCGATCGATGAGCCTGACGCCGAGCGCCGTCTCAAGCGATTGGGTCCGCCGCGCGACGGTTGCGTGATCGACCTTGAGCAAAGCCGCTGCTTTCGACAGGGAACCCGTGCGTGCAAGCACGGCGAAATAGCGGAAATCCTCCCAGTTCATCATGTGTAATTTCTCACAAGACTGGTGCGAAATTTGAGAATATTCGCACGCTACGATCAAAGCCATAAACCTCCGGCGCAAGCAAAAGGAGGCACCAATGGCAAAACGGATGGAGCTCAAGGCAATAGGGGGGACCGAAGGTTTTGACCTGGTCGATTTCGAGCCTTCGCCACCGGGCGCGGACGAAATTCTCATCGCCCAGGAGGCGATCGGCCTGAACTTCGTCGATATTTATCAGCGCAAGGGTCTTTACCCCCTGCCGGAATTTCCAGCAGTTCTCGGGGTCGAGGCGGCGGGCACCATCGCGGCGGTTGGCGCGGGCGTTTCCGGGCTCACGATTGGCGATAGGGTCGCCTATGCCGGGCTTCCGGCTGGCGCCTATACATCGCACCGGATCTTGCCCGCCGCCCGCGCGATCAAATTGCCGGATTTTGTCTCAGTCGAGGAGGCGGCTGCCTCCATGCTGCGCGGACTCACAACCTATATGCTTCTCGATCGTGTTTATCGTGTCGAGGAGGGGACGACGCTTCTCGTTCATTCAGCTGCGGGAGGTGTCGGCACGCTCACCACACGCTGGGCCAAAAAGCGCGGCGCTTGTGTCGTCGGCACGGTCGGCAGCAAGGAGAAGCGGCAAAGGGCCGAGGCAAACGGCGCGGATCACGTGATCGTGCTGAGCGACGGTGATTTCGTGAAGGAGGTTCTGGCCTTCACGCAAGGCAAGGGCGTCGACATGGTGATCGATGGAATTGGCGGCGATGTCCCTTTGCGCAGTATAGCCTGTCTTCGTTCGCTAGGTGTCCTCGCGAGCATTGGTATGGCAGCGGGGCCAGCGACACCGATTCCTCTCGCCGCAATTCCCCCTATGAAAGCGATCACGCTCGCGCGGCCGAGCGTCTTGGCCTATGTCCAGGATGAAGCGGCCTATCGGCGCGGCGCGGACGAAGTTTTCGCCATGATTGAGGCCGGTGTGAAACCTGCGATTGGCGCGACATACAAGCTCGCGAATGTTGCGACGGCGCAAAGCGACCTGGAAGCTGGCCGCACGATCGGCAGTCTTTTGTTGGTGCCATAGCCTCAAGCTGCCGAACGGGTCGAAGGATGCCGCGCGCACTCCCGCTCGGCGGGCGAGCGGCTGCTCGCGGCCAGCTTTCGCTGCGCCATCATGACTCGTTCGGGCGGCAGGATCACGATGACTTCGGTGCCTTCGAAAACCCGCGATTTCAAAGTAAATGTGCCGCCGTGGAGTTCGACGAGGCCCTTCACGATCGGTAGGCCCAGCCCCGAGCCTTCCTCGGCGTTCTTCTGAGCGAGCGTCCCACGGCCGAAGGCCGACATGACGATGGGAATTTCGTCTTCCGGAATGCCAGGCCCTGTGTCGCGGATCGAGAAATATTGGCCGCCGCTCGCGGTCCAGCCGATCTTGATCTTGATCATCCCGCCTGGCGGCGTGAATTTGACGGCATTTGAGAGAAGGTTGAGCGCGACCTGGCGGATCGCGCGTTCGTCGGCAAAGACGCAGGGCAGATCGCGCTCGGCGCTTTCCTCGATTGTGATATGGCGCTTGTTCGCCTTCAAGGTCAGGAGATGACGGCAGTCTTCGACGACATGGGCCAAGGCGATAGGCTCTTCCTTGAGCTCCAGACGCCCCGCTTCGATGCGTGACAAGTCGAGTATCTCGTTGATGAGCGTGAGGAGATGCTGTCCGCTCGAGTGAATATCGTTTGAGTATTCCTTGTACGATGAGACGATATGGGCGCCGAAAAGCTCGCCTTTCATGACCTCGGAAAAACCGAGTATGGCATTGAGCGGCGTGCGCAATTCATGGCTCATGGTGGCGAGAAAGCGGGATTTGGCGAGATTTGCCTCCTCGGCGCGCCGGCGCGCGAGATCGCTATTGGCCTTTGCCTGTTCGAGCTCCTCGATCAGCTCGTTTTTTTCCGCCTGGAAAGAGAGTGTTTCGAGCGAGGCTGCGTGGAGTTTCCCGGCAAGGAAAAGAAAATAGACCTGTGTGGCGCAAGCGAGCGCGATGAAAGGCAATTGTTCGTCGGCGAGACCCGCCGACCCCAGAATTGCGATGATGGCCAGGGTGACTGGCGTTAAACTCGCGAAGACGCAAGCCGGAATAGGCGCCGTGACGCGGGTATTCATCGCGGCAATCAGCAGAAGCACGACGATGCAGAAGGTATGGGCTGCCGAACCGCCGCTGCGCGCCACCAGACCGACGAGGATCGCCCAGACCATGCCTTGAAGCGTCTCGACAATGAGGAAGTTGCGCCGCCAGCGCCTCGCATCGAGTGTCTTTTGCGCCTCGTCGAGAAATTTGGCCGCCAGCCCGAAACCGAGGCTGAGCGCGGCGACATCGAGAGCAAGCCAAAAGGCGATGGCCTCGAAGGGAATCCAGGAGGCAGCAAGCGCCGCGAAAATGCAGCTGAGCGCCGCCATTGCGGGACCTGACGATTTGCGCCCGCGTGCGAAAAGCCTGAGCACTTCGACATCGATAGCGCGCCGTCCGGCGCAGGAGCGGGTGAGCTTTTCGCGCATGGCACGGGGCTCGGCCCCCTGGCGCTTTGCGGCTTTCGGCCTATTGCCGCTTCGCCCGGCCGAGATGATGTCTGCGGTGAGTTCAGCCATCCTGTAGGAGACCCGGTCAATTCTCGCTTGGAAGGAAAGGGTTCGCGAAGGATGGATCAAAAAGATTAATGACAGGCTCACGCCAAGGCTCGAATTTGACGCGAGCCGCGCTTGGGGCGGCGAGCCGCTTGTGATTTGCCTGCAATTACAATGGTTCAGCTATTTTCATGGATAGTGCATCAGCGGTGCGTTCGCACACAGACGGGACAAGATCGCCCAGCTAACATAAGCCAACCAACGCCTATTCCCACCGAACGGTGTTATAGAGCTGAACTGCGCATTTCCTTGGAATATGGGTCTATCGGGCCACGCATGAAAATTACGATTGTCGGATCGGGGGATGCTTTCACGACAGGGGGACGCGCCCATACCTGCATCAGGATTGATGCGAATGGCGCGACAATCCTGATCGATTTCGGCGCGGCTTCCATCGCCGCCTTCAAGAAACTCGGATTTTCCAGCGATAAGATCGATGCGGTCATAATCTCGCACCTGCATGGCGATCATTTCGGCGGTCTGCCTTTCCTGCTGCTCGACTGCCAGTTCATGGCAAAGCGGACGCGGCCGCTGAGGCTGATCGGGCCGACAGGTTTCAAAGCCCAGCTTGATGCGGCGCTCGAGGCGCTTTTTCCCGGCACCCCGACCTTGTCCTGGAGTTTTCCCTGGCATGTCGAGGAAACGCCGGCCCGCCACCCCCTCAGGTTCAGCGGGCTCATCATTGAGACCTTCGAGGTTCCGCATGTCTCAAGCGGGCTTTCGACAGGGATCAGGATCAGCGATGGAAAGACCATTTTCGCCTATTCCGGCGATACCGAATGGAGCGAAGTGCTTTTCGAGCTTTCGGCAGGCGCCGATATTTTCGTCATCGAATGTTATTCCGGGGAAAAGCCCGTGGCGCATCATATGGATTGGCCTAAGCTCAAGGCCAAGCTCCCCGGCTTCACAGCCAAACGCATCATTGTTACCCATATGAATCAAAGCGCGCTGGCCCGGGCGAGCGAAATGGAACAGGCCGGATTGACGATTGCTTACGATGGTTTGAGCTTTGATCTGTGAACTTGAAGCCTTGGCACATCGCATTCGCGCGTGCCGGATTTGTCGCGACGCTCCGCTGAAGACGGCACTCGCCCATGAGCCGCGCCCGGTCCTGCGGGTTTCACAATCGGTGCGCCTTCTGATCGCCAGTCAGGCGCCGGGGGTCAGGGTGCATATGACGGGTCTCTCCTTCAACGATGCG
>DASQCU010000432.1:0-4498 GCA_035634575.1 Beijerinckia sp. | reverse complement strand
ATTGCCGCGCGGCGAGAACCTTCTGCAGGAGCGCTTCCGGCATGGGCTCGCCCGTTGCATGATGCACGGCGAATTTGCGCAGGATTTCCGGCTGTTCCAGCCAATGCTCATAAAGCTGCGAAGGAAATTCCACGAAATCCTGAGCGACGCTGGTCCCTGAAATCAAGGGATAGGTCACATTCGACAGCATGCCATGCAGCCCATGGCCGAATTCGTGGAACAAGGTCCGCGCATCGTCGAAACTCAAGAGACAGGCTTCGCCTTCGGGCGCCTTGGCGAAATTCAGCACATTGACGACAATCGGCAGAACCTCGCCATCGAGCTTCTGCTGATCGCGGAAGGAGCTCATCCAGGCCCCGCTATGTTTCGAGGGCCTTGCGAAGTAATCGCCGATGAAGAGGGCGACGGGGCTTCCATCCGCCCGGGTCACAGTCCAGGAACGGGCGTCCCTATGATAGAGCGGGACGTCTTTGCGCTCGCTGGAGGAGAGGCCGAACAAGCGGTTGGCGACATAGAAAACCGCCTCGATCAGCTTGTCGAGCTGCAGATAGGGTTTGGTCTCGCTCTCATCGAGATCGAACTCGGCCTTGCGGCGCTTTTCGGCATAATAGCGCCAATCCCATGGGGCCACAGTGAAATTGCCGCCCTCTGCTACGACCATGGTTTGCAGCGCCTCCTCTTCGCGCAAGGCCCGCGCGCGGGCTGGCGTCCAGACCGATTGGAGAAGATCGCGCACGGCTTCTGGCGTCTTGGCCATCCGGTCGGCGAGGCGGAAATGCGCGAAGGTCTCGTAGCCGAGAAGTTTGGCGCGTTCGGCCCGCAATTGCACCATTTCGCCGGCAATCGCGCGATTGTCCGTCGCGCCGCCGCTTTCGCCGCGTGAGGCCCAGGCGCGAAACGCCTTTTCGCGCAAATCGCGCCGCGCCGAGAATTGCAGGAAAAGTTCGATGCTGGAGCGGGCGAGCGTGATCACATGCTTGCCGGGCAGGCCCCGGTCCGCAGCCGTGCCCGCCGCTGCGGCGACGAGGGACTCCGGGAGGCCCGCAAGATCGTCGGGGCCTTCGAGCACGAGCATATAGGCTTTTTCATCGGCGAGGACATTCTGGCCGAATTGCGTGCCAAGCGTCGCGAGCCGCTCACCGATTGCGGCGAGCCGCGCCTTGGAATCGGGCGGCAGACCGCCGCCATTGCGCACAAAAGCGATGTGATAGCGCTCCAGCACGCGCGCCTGTTCGGCATTGAGCCCCAGCGTGGCGCTTTGTGCCTGCAACGCCTCGACGCGCTGGAACAGGGCCTCATTCAGATAGGTCTCGCTGCGATGGCGTGACAGGATCGGCGCAATATCGCGTTCGATTGCTTCCAGCGCATCATTCGTGTCGGCGCCAGCGAGATTGAAAAAGACCGACGAAACGCGGTCCAAGGCCTGGCCGCTGCGCTCCAGCGCCGCAATCGTATTCTCGAAGCTAGGCGGTTCGGGATTGGCGGCGATGGCGTCGATCTCGGCCCGGTTCTCCGTGAGGGCTTTCTCGAAGGCCGGCATGAAATGTTCGGGGCTAAGGCGCTCGAAAGGCGGCGCCTCGAAAGGCCCCGTCCAGGGTTCGAGAAGCGGATTATTCGCGGTCGCCTCAACCATCGGGCACTCCCTTTCAGCACGAGAACAAAAGCAATTTATGTGCCCCCGCCGTCCCTGTCATCATGGCGAACCTTCGCTGGGTCATCTTTTATGGTAGGTTACGCGGCAACGGCCTCCTCGATCAATCTTGAGCCTGCCATGCTTCGCGCTCTCTCGGTCAAACCACGCGGCACATGGGGCGAGTACGCCACTGACACGGTGGTGCTCGATTTCGATGCGCGTCACCGCCGCCGCATCGTGATGCAAACCGTGCATGGGCTTTTCTTTCTGCTCGATCTTGCCGAGGCTTTGGTCTTGCGCAATGGCGATGCCCTGGTGCTTGAGGATGGCTGTCTCGTTGAAGTCGTAGCCGCGCCCGAACCCTTGACGGAGATCCGCTGCGACAAGCCGCAGGATCTTGCGCGCATCGCCTGGCACCTCGGCAATCGTCATCTGCCGGTCGAGATCGCGGGTCGGAAGCTGCGCATCCGGTGCGATCATGTCATCGAGGATATGCTGCGCGGCCTTGGTGCGACATTGCTTGAGATCGAAGCGCCTTTCGAGCCGGAAGGCGGCGCCTATGCGGGGGCCGGACATCGGCACAACCATGCGCACAGCACTCACGCTCATGGAGAGAGCGCATGACAAGCTCTCTCCTGCCGCTTCTCATCTGGCTCTCGCCCTCTTTTCCAACCGGCGCCTTCGCCTATTCACATGGGCTCGAATGGGCGGTGGAATCGGGCGATGTCACCGATGCTGAAAGCCTTCAATGCTGGATTGCCGATCTTCTCGATCATGGCGGCGTGCGCAGCGATGCGATCCTGCTCAAAGCGGCCTGGAGTGCCGCCTACGCGCGCGACATCGAAGCTCTGGCCCATGTCAATGAGCTTGCGCTTGCGCTCTCTCCCTCCCGCGAGCGCCATCTTGAGACGAGCGCGCAGGGTAATGCCTTTGTTGCTGCCGCGCGCGGAGCCTGGCCTTGCGCGGCGTTCGATTTTCTGGGCACTGCCGGACAGGATGATATTGCCTATCCGGTCGCGGTTGGCGTGGCCGCGGCAGGGCATGGCATCGACCTGCGCGCAACCCTCAAGGCTTTCGCGCTGGGCTTTTGCACCAATCTCGTCTCGGCCGGTTTGCGGCTTTCGGTCATCGGGCAGGCCGATGGCCAGCGGATCATTGCAGACCGTTGCACGGCCATCGAAGCGCTCGCCGATTTTGCGGCGGACTCTAGCCTCGACGATCTTGGCACTTGCGCGTTTCGTTCCGACATAGCTTCGATGCGGCACGAGACGCAATATTCGCGGCTGTTTCGATCATGAGGATGGCGATGAGTGAGCACGGCCCGCTTCGTGTCGGCATTGGCGGCCCGGTCGGCTCCGGCAAGACGGCCTTGATGGAACAGCTCTGCAAGCGGTTTCGCGGGCTCTATGACATAGCCGCGATCACCAATGACATTTACACCAAGGAAGATGCGCGCATTCTGACCGAGGCCGGAGCGCTTGACGCCGAGCGCATCCTTGGCGTCGAGACCGGCGGCTGTCCGCATACCGCGATCCGCGAGGATGCCTCGATCAATCTCGCCGCCATTGCGACGATGCGCGCGCGTTTTCCAAAGCTCGATCTGATCCTTGTCGAATCTGGCGGGGATAATCTCGCCGCGACTTTCTCGCCCGACCTCGCCGATCTCACCCTCTATGTCATTGATGTTTCGGGCGGCGAAAAAATCCCCCGCAAAGGCGGGCCGGGCATTACCCGTTCGGATCTTCTCATCATCAATAAAATCGATCTTGCCACGCATGTCGGCGCCTCGCTCGATGTCATGGAGCGCGACGCCAGACGAATGCGCGGCGAAAAGCCATTTGTTTTCACCAATATGAAAACCGGCGAAGGGCTTGATACGATCGCGCGCTTCATCGAAGAGCGCGGCGGGCTCGGGCCAAGCCATGGCTGAATAAGCGCGTTCATTCACGATCGGCGGAACCTGCCAGAACGCGGAACGTTGTCCAGATCGTCCTTTATGCCGATGGTATGGCGGGGAGGAAAATATCATGCGAAAATTCGTATTGATTCTGGCGGCAGCTGGCGTTCTTGGCGCTCAAGCTGTGATGGCGGCGCCCATGCCGAGGCTCAGCGCTGGTGTGGCAACGATCTCCAGCGAAAGCGGATCCGTCGTCAAGGCTGCCTATCATCGCTTCAAAAATATGAAGAAGGTTCATAAGGCGCAGGGCAAGGGAAGAATGTAACTGCGCGATTGCCGTGCGACCCTCCCAAGCTTTCCTCCTGAGAAGGTCTGAAAGGCCGTCTCGGAGGGCACTTTGCGTCAATATTGCAAATCGCCCGAGACGCCTCTTGCGTGGCTCTTCGAGATCCTCTTGAGTAAGAAAATTATTGTGCGCGATCTCCCCCATTTTGGGGATGTGGCGAGAGCTGTTTCGAGCCATATATCGAATACGCGCTGTGGTCAGCTTGGTGCGTGGCAATGCCGGTCTATGGCGTACCCTAAATTCGAGAGGATTTAGGGTACTTTTTCAACCAATCGTTTACCCCCGAGAGCGATTGGTTGTGGTGCATTGTCCTGTTCCAGCGGAACCGGCGCAATGCAATGCCCGGCAATGCCAGTGCTCGAGGGTGGCCCCTCCCTGCTTCGAGCACTGTTGAAACCGGTCCTGGCGATAGCCGGGACCGGCTTTTTTTGTCACTGGGGAGCCTTGCGGAAAGCTCTCAAGAGCAAGATGACTTATCTTCGAGTCGTCATCTTGCTTTTAAGTATTTCTTTTGTCGCGTGTCCGGACGCAAAACCGATCTCCACTTTTGCTGCACACGCTCTATTCCCGGCCTTCGCCCGCCTCCCAAAGCGCGGTCAGACCCTCGCGATAAGTCGGATAG
>DASQCU010000431.1:0-5785 GCA_035634575.1 Beijerinckia sp. | reverse complement strand
GCCCCCTGTAATGTCATTGGCGATCTCGTCGAGCGTATAGCCGACCGCAAGTTTCGCCGCGACCTTGGCAATTGGAAAGCCGGTCGCCTTGGAGGCGAGCGCCGAGGAGCGCGACACACGCGGGTTCATTTCAATGACGATCATCCTGCCGTTTTCAGGATTGACCGCGAACTGGACATTGGAGCCGCCGGTCTCGACGCCGATCTCGCGCAAGACCGCCAGGGAGGCGTCGCGCATGATCTGATATTCCTTGTCGGTCAGGGTGAGGGCAGGGGCCACCGTGATCGAATCACCCGTATGGACGCCCATCGGATCGATATTTTCGATCGAGCAGACGATGATGCAATTATCCGCGCGGTCGCGGACGACCTCCATCTCATATTCTTTCCACCCGAGAACGCTTTCCTCGACCAGAACCTCGCTCGTCGGCGAGGCATCGAGGCCCCGTTCGATGATGTCGATGAATTCGGCCTTGTTATAGGCAATGCCGCCTCCCGTGCCGCCCATCGTGAAAGAGGGCCGGATGATCGCGGGGAGGCCGATATCGTCGAGAATATCCAGCGCCTGGGTCAAGGTCTTGATCTGGTGCGAGCGCGGCGTCGAGAGCCCGATCTTGGTCATGGCTTCGCGAAAAAGCTCGCGATCCTCGGCCTTGTCGATCGCCTCGGCGCTGGCGCCGATCATTTCGACATCGAATTTGTCGAGAACCCCCATTTTCTTGAGCGAAAGGGCGCAGTTCAAGGCCGTTTGTCCGCCCATCGTCGGCAAAAGCGCGAAGCCGCCGGGGCAATTTGGCCGCTCCTTGGCAATGATTTTCGCGACGACTTCCGGGGTGATCGGCTCGACATAAGTCCGATCCGCCATATCGGGATCGGTCATGATGGTCGCGGGATTCGAATTGACGAGAACGATGCGATAGCCTTCCGCGCGCAGAGCCTTGCAGGCTTGGGTGCCGGAATAGTCGAATTCGCAAGCCTGGCCGATGATGATGGGCCCGGCCCCGATGATCAGAATTGTCGAAATATCTGTCCGCTTCGGCATATTTTTCTCGTTCCTCGTCGCGGCTCGCGTGAGTAAAGCAATCGGACGCACAAAAAAAGGCCGCGCGCAGGCGTCAGGCGCCAGAGTGCGTCCTAGTTCAAAGGGCCAGTGACGGCAGCGTCAGCGTTTGCTGTGGGCCGCGGGCAAAAGAGCAAGGTTGGTTGGAGAGGGTCTTATACCAAGGGTGGCAAATGGCAACCCTCGGTTCCTCTCTCAAATTTCCCTTTTTTGAACGGGCTTTTTTTTAGCGGACTTGGCTCAGGGGCCGACATAACGGATCTTGTGACCTCTTGGATCCGTAATGATCTCGCCGGTCGCCGACCTGCCGGTGACAAGATCGCCGCCGCGCCCGGTTCTTTCCGCTGTCTTGGTGTCGCGGCGGGGGGCGGCATCAAAATGATCCGAACTGACTGCGGTGAGATTGGCCCTTTGGCGCCTGGACAGTCCCGTGACCTCGGAAAGCCTGGCGAAATCATCCGTGGTGTGGTGGCTGCTCGCATAGCCCGTGAAGATCAAAAGACCGTCCTGCGTCATCACGGCATCGCCGTCATGCAGGGTCTCGTCAGCCATCAGGTCGGTCGTCGCATGGCTGACCCGGGTGCTTCTGGGCTTGTGCGCGACCGTGACCGTGATATGGGCGCGAGGGTGCGGCTTATACTGGTGATACACAGGGTGGCTATGTCGCCGGTAAGAGGGCCATTGCGTTGGTGCGGGTGCTTGCGGCTGCAGCCCGCCGAAAAGAAAATCGAAAAACCCGGCATGAGCCGCATCGAACGGAAGCGGGACGGTCAAGAGCCCAAGCGAAAGCAGGACGATGCGGCGGGCTCTACCCATGACGGTCTCCCCATGACGAGCTTCCGACGCAAACGCCGAACCTCTCGCCGCGTTCCGCAGAAACCGGCGGCATGGGTCTCCGCAGGCTTCGTGGCCGAGCTTAGCCGTACCAATTTATGCTCCCAAAGAGCACACTTAGCCAAATGGATTACTATCTTGACAAGAGGTGGAGACCGCGAATAGTTAGCCATATGGCTCACCTTGATCGCATCTTTCATTCCCTGTCAGATGGCACCCGCCGCGCGGTCATAGCGCAGCTTGCCAACGGCCCGGCGAGCATTGGCGATCTTGCGCAGTGCCATCGCATGGCGCTGCCCAGCTTCATGAAACATATCCGTGTGCTTGAAGCGAGCGAGATCGTCACCTCCCGCAAAGTGGGCCGCGTACGCATGTGCCAATTGCGTCCCGACGCGCTGGCGGCGGCCCAAGGCTGGCTCGAAAAGGAGCGTCGCGTCTGGGAGGTCCGCCTGGATCAATTGGACGCCTTCGTCGAAACACTGGCCACAAAGGACAATACACATGGACCTGAATGACCAACTCGATCTCCTCCTTGAACGCACGGTCAAGGCCAGCCCGGCCCAACTCTGGCGCGCCTGGACAGATCCGGATCTGCTGAAGCAATGGTTCGCGCCAAAGCCTTATGGCGTGGCCAAGGCCGCAATCGAACTCGTGCCCGGCGGCGAGTTCAATATTGTGATGTGTTCGCCAGAGGGGGAAGCTTTTCCGGAAAGGCCTGGGTGCATCCTTGTTGTGGAGCCGGAACGGCGCCTGGTCTGGACTGATGGCCTCGGTCCAAGGTTCCGGCCGAACGCTGAGTCATTCATGACTGCGGAAATCACCATGGAGCCGGTGTCTGGCGGCACGCGCTATCGCGCGCTTGTGCGCCATAAGAACGCGCAGGATCGGGCAAAGCACGAAGAAATGGGATTCTTTCAGGGGTGGGGCACTTGTCTCACTCAATTGGAGGAGCTTGCCGTGCAACTGCGGACCTGATGCTTTGCGTGGTTTGAGATCATGCCAAAACGGCCAGACCACTCAGGCTTGCTGCAAAAGCCGCTGATATTCGGCCTGCACTATGGCGGCGCCATAAAGCCGCTCCAGGCGCCTGATGGTGAAATGCCCTCGCGCGATCGTCTGGAAATGATCGACGAAGGCATAATTGATCGCCGCGCCCCCCGCCGCGCCAATGAGGGGCACGCTTTGCGCCGCAATTTTTTGCGACACGACGAGACCGAAACGGGCGGCAATCTGCGAAATGACACGAACCAGGATTGGCGCGGCCTCGTCGGTCAGTCCCCGTCCGGCGAGGAAGCGCACGGCTTCGCTCACCGATTTCGCTAAAATGGCTCGCACGGCGAAATAATTGCTGCCGAGGATCGTGTCCCCCGCGACTCGGGCCTCATGGACATCGTCATTGCGGCCGCCAAGCGCGAAAACCTCCAGACAGGCCAAAGCCGTTTGCGAATCGCTGAGATCCTCGCCCTCGCCACGTGCGATATCGGCTATGGAGCGGAGCATGATCGTGGTTGAAATAGGCAATTCGACCGGCAGGCTCGCAATACCGAAAGCACCCCCCGCCGCCCCGGCCATGACCGCGACGGTTTTGTGAAAACGGCGGCGGTCGCTCACCGGCTTCTTGTTCAGACTGCGCAGCGCAATGTGGAGGGCGGCCCGGATTGCCACCTCGGCGGCCTTATCGACAGGGCCGGTGATCGCTGCAGGTACAAATTGGGTCACAGCCCCTATCTTGCTGCCAAGAATCGAGGTCAACCGCGTCGCGAGGTTGGTGTGCTCAAGCTGACGCATGGCCCGTATCAGGGACGCCTGGTCCTCCGCGGAAAGGCTGGAACTTAACGTCGCGATGTGACCGCGTGGCGCGGGCGGCTCGGCACTCACCATATCATCCATTGGCTCCCTCGGCGGGTAAAACCTACTGTTGATGAAATCCCATTGCGGCGGGTGATTTACCTTAAACTGCACCGCCGGTTCCTTTGTGGCGGCGATATGGCTATGAGCAGCTCACCGCAGGCTTGATCCTGCTCCCTCGATTCAATTCGAATAAATGGTTTCGACGCCGCTTTCAGTCAACGTGCATATATCCCCGGTTCCAAGGAACCGGGGATCATTCTTGTGAGCGCCGGTAACATACCAAGGATCGCAAAAGGCGATCCTTGGTACGCTTCGCTCTCGGTGAAGTGATTTGACAGACAAGGAACCCTGGTTCCGCAAAGAACTCAGGAAATATTATCCAAATTTTGAGGCGAAGAATGCGCTGTATTTGGAGCAAAACGCAAGATGATCGGATGCAATCGGCAAACCTTAGGATCACGCAACGTCAGCCTAACGCGGATTCAATAAAATTCGATCCATTTGCTTAGATCCCCGGCAAATCTTGCCAAGCCAAACTCTCCCACGGGTTGACGCTTGGGAAAGAAAAATGACTCGTGTTTTTGGAAAATCACTCATGGCTTTGGCCCTAATGGGCTGTTCCTCGATCGCATTAGCGCAAGGGGACAAGGCCGCTATTCCGGAAGCGACTTATGCCGCTGTCGGCGATGCGACGAGCGTTCCTTTCGGCTGGGCGGATTTCTGCCGGCGCTATGCTGGTGAATGCAATCATGGCTCCTCAGCGCCCCTTGATGTCAATCTCACCGCGAAGGCCATGCGGGAACTTGAACGCATCAACCTTTGGGTGAACAAGAACATCGAGCCGCTTTCCGATATGGACCATTGGGGCGTTATCGACCGATGGGATTATCCGCTCGACGGCAAGGGCGATTGCGAGGACTTTGCCCTCCTCAAGCGCAGATTTCTCATTGAAGAAGGATTTCCGCGTCAGGCCTTGCTGATGACGGTCGTCAAGGATGATCACAACGACGGCCACGCGGTCCTGACCGTAAAGACTAATCACGGCGAGTTCGTTCTCGACAATCTGAGCAATGAGTTGAAGCCGTGGGATCGCACCGGCTACCGTTTCGTGAAACGGCAAGCGCAATATGATGAGAACGTCTGGCTCCAGATCGGTGAACCGACCGCGGCCCCGGATTATGTTTCGCGCTGAGCCTTTGTGCCTTCAGGCGCTTGCAATTTGATTTGATCGAAAGCGCTGCATTTCGCGTTTTACGCAATTTTTATTTGTGCTTTTGCACGCCGAAGCCTCTCGCGAATTATCGCGGTCTTTTGAGGGAATTGGCGGAAATTCGAGAGTGGCACCAACGGTCATGTGACCGTTGGTAGACCCTGAATCCTTTAGGATTCAGGGTTCCTTTCCAGCAAATCGCTTACGCGAGAGCGATTTGCTGGAGTGGCACGTCATTCCTGCGGAACGGCGGTATATAAAGTGATGTTCAGACCACGCCGATCGACCGCAGCCCGGCGGTGGCCGTTGCGAGCACGATCACGAATATGAAAACCTTGAGCCAGCGTTTCGAACCGGATTTGGCTCCTGTCTCGGCAGAAGCACGCGAAGCGAGCGCAGCCTTCAAGGCGAGATTGGGCTCTTTCGCGGCGACGGGGGCTGCGATTTGCGTTGCGGGCGCACCGGTCCACAGGCAGACAGCCGCAGCGGTCTTGGGCGTATGGCTGATCGAGAGGACGCAGCCGGGATAAGTCGGCCGGCCCGTGCTATCGTGTGAGATCTCAATCGCGCGAAGCCCCGCGAGCGTGTCTTTGGCCGCGCCCGATTTGATGGCCGCTTCCTTTGCGGCCCAAAGGCCGGCGAAGGAAGCCTTCACGTCAGGTTGTTGAATGCAATAGACGATTTCGGACGGCGCGAAATTGTCGCGATAGAACTCATGTTCCCGGTAGTCATGCGCGTCGGGCAGGCTGTCGAGGTCTTCGATGTCGAGACCGATCCCGCCGATTGTTCCGGCGAGATTTGTAGCAGCCGGAGCAGGTGCCAAAGCTGCAG
>DASQCU010000430.1:0-1844 GCA_035634575.1 Beijerinckia sp. | reverse complement strand
CTCAACGAACTTAGGTTTACTCAACGTGGTACATGATCCCGCTGCTACGAAGGTCACGCGGATCGCGGTCGTTAACTCGCATCCGATTCAATATTTCGCGCCGCTTTATGCCTATCTCAATGCGGCACCTGACCTCGAGGTGACCGCGCTCTACCTGTCGGATTTCTCCATTCGCGGCGCAAAGGATTCTGGTTTCGGCCGCGATGTGAAGTGGGACCTCGATTTGCTTGCCGGATACCGGTCAGTGTTTCTCGGCGACGCTGCGCGTACGCGCAAGCCGAGAGGGTTCTGGTCGCTTATTGCGCCCCAGGTCTGGAACGAGGTGCGCTCGGGCCGCTATGACGTGGTTTGGTTGCACGGGCATAATTATGCTGCCTATCTCATTGCTCTGACGGCTGCCAAGACAGCTGGCCTGCCGGTGATGATGCGCGGCGAAACGCACCTCGGACTACCGCGTCACGGCATCAGGTCGACACTACGCCGGCCCTTGATGGGTGCGCTCTATCGCTCCTGCGACCGGCTGTTGGCGATTGGCTCGGCGAACGCGGCGTTCTATCGGGCCATGGGTGTGCCCGACTACAAAATTTTTCTCGTGCCTTATTCCGTGGACAACGATCGATTCGTGCATTCTGCAAACCTGACCGCCAATCAGAAGGCGGAGGTTCGCAAGCGATACAATGTGCCGGTAGACCGGCCATCGGTGCTTTACGCGGCTAGGTTTGCCCAGCGTAAGCGGCCTCTTGATCTTCTCGATGCTGTGCGACGCCTCAAGATGGATACGGACGTCAGATTTACCCTGGCCATGGCTGGTTCCGGAGCACTCGAAGAGGAACTACGTGCCTTTTGCGCTGAGCATGCGCTCGACAACGTCGTGTTTATAGGCTTCGTCAACCAATCAGAGCTGCCCGCTCTTTATGCCGCTTCAGACATTTTCGTGTTGCCATCGCAGGATGAGCCTTGGGGCCTTGCCGTGAACGAAGCCATGTGCGCCGGCCTTCCCATCGTGGTTTCGCGCGAAGTGGGTTGTGCGGCCGATCTCGTTCGGGACGGCGTGAACGGCTACACGCCGGTAGCCGGGGACGTCGCGGGTCTCGCCAAAGCTCTCCAGTCTCTGATCGAAAATGAAGATCTGCGGCGCCGCCAAGGCCAAGAGAGCCTCGCACGCATTCTGCAGTGGGGATACCCCCAATGCTTGGAGGGCATTCGCTCGGCGCTTGCGGGTTTGGAATTTCGGAGCACCAAAGCCAAGCCGATTCTGCGCAGAAACGGCATCTGAAGCGGCCGAAAGCTTAATCCATGTGTGGCATCGCGGGCATCTACGCGTATCATTACGCTGCCAACGCGGTTGATCGCGCCGAGTTGCGGCGCATTCGCGATCATATGGCTGCGCGCGGCCCCGATGGCGTTGGGGAGTGGTATTCGCAAGATGAGCGTGTGGCTTTCGGGCATCGTCGGCTGACGATCATCGACCTGTCCGAACGGGGGGCGCAGCCGATGGTCAGCGCGGATGGCAAGCTCGTCGTCACCTTTAACGGGGAGATCTATAATTACCGGAAATTGCGTGCGGCGCTCGAAACAAGGGGGTGCGTGTTTCGCAGTGAAACGGACACCGAGGTCCTGCTGCATCTTTACGCCGAAAAAGGCGAGGCAATGGTCAATGATCTGCGCGGCATGTTTGCGTTCGGTCTCTGGGATGCCGAGAGGAACGCCCTGCTGCTGGCGCGAGATCCCTATGGCATCAAGCCGCTCTACTATGCCGACGATGGGTGGACCTTCCGGTTTGCGTCCCAAGTCAAAGCGTTGTTGGCAGGTGGGAAGGTCTCCCGCAATCAAGAACCAGCTGG
>DASQCU010000429.1:0-3451 GCA_035634575.1 Beijerinckia sp. | reverse complement strand
GTTGATCTGTTCGCGGATCAACCGGAAATCGTCAAGCCCGCGCGGCGCTTGAGCGAAGACGAAATCCATCGCGAAGCGATCAAACGGATTTCGTATCAGATGGCGGCCGAAGAAAATGCAAGAGATTGAGCCATGACGCCTGAGGAATTTCGCCGCTTCGGCCATCAATTGATCGACTGGCTGGCCGATCACCATGCAAAGCTTGCCGAGCGGCCCGTCATGGCGAAAACGCAGCCGGGCGAGATCAAGGCGGCCCTGCCGAAAAAGCCGCCGGAACAGGCGGAGCCGATGGAAATGCTCCTCGGCGATCTCGACCGCGTTGTGGTTCCGGGTCTCACCCATTGGCAGCACCGGCGCTTTTTTGGCTATTTTCCGGCCAATTCATTGCTCGCGGGCGTCTTGGCCGATCTTGTCAGCACCGGTCTTGGCGTCATCGGCCTCTCTTGGCAATCGAGCCCGGCGGTCACCGAAATCGAGGAGGCTGTGACCGATTGGATGCGCCAGATGACAGGTCTCTCGCAAGCCTGGTCCGGCGTCATTCAGGATACGGCGTCCACATCGACCTTGGTGGCCTTGATTTCGGCGCGCGAGCGCATCACCAATTATGCGCTGGCGCGGGGCGGTTTGCAGGCCGAGCCGCAGCCACTGACCATTTATGTCTCAGCCCAAAGCCATAGTTCGGTGGATAAGGGCGCACTGCTGGCGGGGTTTGGCCGCGAGAACCTGCGCCTTGTGCCCTGCGACGACGATTACGGTATGCGGGCCGATGAGCTGGAGCGCCTGATCGAGGCGGATCGCGTGGCGGGGCAAAAGCCTTGCGCCATTGTCGCGACTGTCGGGACCACGGCGACAACGGCGATCGATCCGATCGCGCCCATCGCGGAAATTGCGTGGCGGCACGGCCTCTGGCTGCATGTCGATGCGGCAATGGCGGGCAGTGCGATGATCCTGCCCGAATGCCGCTTTATGTGGGAAGGGATCGAGGGCGCGGATAGTCTTGTCATCAATGCGCATAAATGGCTCGGCGCGCCCTTCGATTGCTCGCTCTATTACGTGCGCGATCCCGAGCATCTCGTGCGGGTCATGTCCACCAATCCGAGCTTTTTACAATCCTCGATGGATGGACAGGTGAAGAACCTGCGCGATTGGGGCATTCCGTTAGGCCGCCGATTCCGGGCCTTGAAACTCTGGTTCGCTATCCGCGAGCAGGGGGTCGAAGGTCTGCGCGCGAGGCTGCGCCGCGACATGGCCAATGCGCAATGGCTGGCAGCGGAGGTCGAGGCGGCAAAAGGCTGGCGGCTTGTCGCGCCGGTGCGGCTGCAGACGGTTTGCGTCCGCCACGAGCCGGAAGGTCTCGCTGGTGAAGCGCTCGACCGGCACAATTTGCAATGGGCCGAGGCGATCAACCGCTCGGGCGCGGCCTATTTGACACCAGCCATGATCGATGGGCGCTGGATGGTCCGGGTCTCGATCGGTGCGTTGACGACGGAACGGGAAGATGTCGCGGCCTTGTGGGAATTGATGCAGCGGGCGGCTGCATCCTCATCCTGAGGAGCAGGCGAAGCCTGCGTCTCGAAGGATGACTTCCGCTGTTCGGGAGGCGCGTCAGGTCGCGAAAATGCAACAGGCATTTTATGCCTTAAATGGAACGGCTGACCCCAGCCTGAATGGAAATTGAAGTCAAGGACGGCCCGAAGGGCCGCCGCCTCTGGCGGTCTTCGATCCTTGAGTTCAATTTCCATTCAGGCTCTCATGCCGCCGTGCCATTCAGGGATTTCTCTCGTTCGAGACAAACGAGGAGCGATCAATCGAAGAAATCGGCAGGGTTGGAAACAGGGTTCTTTATGGCTAAAATAAGCCGCTAGACCTTTTCAAACCACGCGGGGGAATGTGCAGGAGGAGATTTTCGTCGCTCCCGATTTCGTCGTCCGATATGTCGGCGAGCAAAGAATGTCCTGTTGTGTGGTCACTTTCTACTCTCTGACAAACTTTCCCGCGCTCGACCGGCCGGGCTTTGCCGAGGATTTCTTTCTGCGGCAGGGGATTGATGCGATCCATGTCATCAATCGGACCAATGCCTGGTATCAATATCCGGAACTTCCGAGCGCCTTACAAAAAATCAAGGATCGCCTCTCAGGTTACGCGCGGATTTTTACCTATGGTTCCAGCATGGGAGGCTATGCGGCTTTCCGTTTCGCCGGTGCCATTGGGGCGCAGGTCGCCATCGCGCTCTCCGCGCAATATTCTTTCTTGGCCCGCAGGGTGCCGTTCGAAAACCGCTGGCGCGCATTGCGGCGGAATATCGAGCCGATCGTTGAGGCCGCCTTCCCGCAAAAAAACGCCTCCTGCCGGGTCATCCATTTTTACGATTCGCGCGATGCCGATCGCGAACATGCAAGGCTGATCGCAGAGCACACTCCGACGACGCATGTGCGTCTGCCGCATGGTGGCCATCCGGCCGGCGTCATTCTCGCCGAAACGGGTCTGCTCCCAAGCGCCATCCTCAACATTATCGAGGGGACATTCGATCCAGGTTTTTGCGAGCAAAAAGTGCGGGCGCGCCGCCGGTCCTCGGGTCAATATCTCTTTACCCTGGCGCGCCGCCTTCTGCCCATCCATGCGCGGGCAAAGCTTTTTCTCGCCGAGGCGGCGGTCAAAGCAAGTGGCGGCCTTGAGTATATGATCTATCTGGCGCTTCTTCTGGAAAAAGCGGAGCGGCTTGACGAAGCCGAAACGCAGTTCAAGCAAGCCATGGCGATTTCGCCGCCCCACCCGAACGCGATCCGGGCTCTATGCCTGTTCATGCTCCGGCGCGGCCGGGTTGAGGAGGCGGCGGGTCTTGCTTTGAAACTTGTCGAGGCCGATCCGGATTGCGCCGAATATCTCAAATTCCATAGAATCTTACGCGGCAAGAAAGCACGACCGCACGAACTTCCTTCGCGCTCAATTGCGGCTTTTGCCACTTCTACATGGCGAAATTTGACTGTTAACCGGCTTCGAAAACGCCATTCCCTTAAAAAGAAGATCCTGGACGTGGAAGAATGGCGGGAAAGGCGGTCGAGACGATGGCGGCAGATTCTCAAGGTTCGCTGAGAGCCTGTTTCAAAAGGCAGGCGCCATCCAAGCCATCATCCTGAGGAGGCCTGCAAGGCCGTCTCGAAGGACGAGGGCGGCTCCAGGGAACACAGCATCCTTCGAGACGCAGGCTTCGCCTGCTCCTCAGGATGAGGCGGTGGCTTTGAAACAAGTTTTTAAGTAGCAAGCTATAGCACCCAAGCAAATCAAAGAATAAACCGGCTCAAATCCGCGTTTCTGGCGAGATCGCCGACGTTCTTCTCGACGAATTCGGCGTCGATGGTGATCTTCTCGCCGGAACGGTCGGGCGCGGTGAAACTCACCTCGTCGAGCACCCGCTCCATGACGGTCTGCAAGCGCCGCGCGCCGATGTTCT
>DASQCU010000428.1:0-5056 GCA_035634575.1 Beijerinckia sp. | reverse complement strand
GGACATTGGCGCGGCCATGGCGCTGCCGCTTATTTGCGCGGCTCCAGCCAGGAATGCGGCCGCAGCCGCGATAGGGATCAACCGATGCATTTTTTTCTCCATGAAGGGTTTCGGAAGAATCCGAATTCCGGCACCCGTTTGAGCCAAACTAGGCTGCAAACCATGAACCGAAGTTGAACGCTTCCTGCTTTCCCAACGAACTTCGTCGCCAAGTCACAATTGTGTTTATAAGTCATTGAATCAGTTGATTGTGGCAACAAATCCGGGCGTCACTTTCAAGATCTGCGCGCGCCCCGCGAGATCGGCAAAAGCCGCTGGATCTGCGCCCGTCATCCAGACTTGCCCGCCAAGCCCTTCAAGCGAATCATAAAGCGCGAGGCGGCGGCGCGAATCGAAATGCGCCGCGATCTCATCGAGGAGGACGAGCGGCGCGATCCCGCTCATATCGGCGACGAGGCGGGCGTGCGCGAGCACGAGGCCGACGAGCAGGGCCTTTTGCTCGCCGGTCGAGGACCGCGCGGCCTCGGCCTGTTTGGGACCGTGGCGGACGACAAGATCGCTGGTTTGCGGACCGATAAGGCAGCGCCCCGCCGCCGCGTCACGGGCGCGATTGGCCCGCAGCATGGCGCGATAGCGATCCTCGGCCTCCACCGCCGGATGGGTGGCAATGAGGGCTTCGACATCGCCCTTCAAGGCAATATCCGCCCAGGGAAAGGGCGAGGCCTCATCACGCGCGGCCTGAATGAGGGCGGCAAGGCGCGAGACGGTCTCGAAACGCGCCGCCGCGACGGCGATGGCAAGGTCGGCAATCTCGCGTTCGGTTGCGTCGAGCCAGCTTTGGTCGGCGCGATTTACGCCATCTTCGAGAAGACGGTTGCGATTGCGCAAAGCGCGTTCGAGACTGGTGACCCGAGCGCCATGCTCGGCATCGACCGAGAGAACCAGCCGGTCGAGAAAGCGCCGCCGGTCGCCTGCGGAGCCTGAAAAAAGACCATCCATGCTGGGCGTCAGCCAGACGACCCGCACATAATCGGAAAAGGCGCGGACGGAGGAAACCGGCTCGCGATCGATCCGGCAGCGGCGCTGCGCCTGGCCCGCGCCCTGAGGCTCAAGTCCGGTGCCGAACTGGATCGGTCCGGTGGCGGTCTCGATTTCGACCGAGACTGTCCAGCCGCCGCTGCCGCCTTCGCGCGCGCATTCGGCCTGTTCCGCCCGGCGCAGGCCGCGTCCCGGCGTCAAGAGCGACAAAGCCTCAATGAGATTGGTCTTGCCCGCGCCATTCTCGCCGGTGAGCACGATGAGTGGGCGGGACAGGCGAAGATCGAGCGAAGGATAGGAACGGAAATCGGCAAGGATCAGCCGCCGCACGAAAGTGCTTGCCGGTTCAGTGCAAAAATCAAGGCTCGAGGAGGACATGGGCCGCATGGAAGGGCGCTCAGGCGCCGCTAGAAAAGAAGCTCGGCGTGCTATCGGTTGTGCTAACCTTTCCGTATGAACGATGCCATTATTTTTCGCAGGCGCTCGGAGGAATATGACGCTCGTCTGGCCGAGCTATGGGTTGCGAGCTGGCAGGAGGCGATCCCGGCAATCGATTTTTCGGCGCGCCGTTCCTGGCTCCTCGATCATTTGCGCGCGCTTGAGGCGCAGGGGGCGGTCACGATCTGTGCTTTCGACGCGGCTGACGCGCTTTTGGGCTTCGTGACATGCGATCCGATGACCGCCTATCTCGATCAGCTCGCTGTTGCCCCTGAAGCGAAAGGAACCCCCACCGCGCGCCTGCTTTTGAATGAAGCGCGGCGGTGCTGCCCGCAAAACCTGGTCCTCGACGTCAATCAGGACAATTTGCGCGCGGTGCGCTTTTACGAACGCGAAGGATTTTCAAAAATTGCCGAAGGCATGAATGAAAATTCTGGACTCAAGACATGGAAAATGGCTTGGCGGGGCAGCTAGCGCACTCGAAAGCCATCACCTGAGGAGGCCTGCAAGGCCGTCTCGAAGGACGAGGGCGTTTCCAGTGTACGCTGGACATCATCCTTCGAGACGCAGGCTTCGCCTCCACCTCAGGATGAGGCGGTGGCTTCTTATTCCGCCGCTTCTGTCCGGTCGCTCTTGAGGGCGGCGGCACCTGTTTCGAATTGCAGCCGGGCGAGGCGGGCGTAAAGGCCGTCCTTCGCGACGAGACTTTCGTGGGTCCCTTCCTCGATCACCCTGCCATTTTCCAAAACCAGAATGCGATTCGCGTTGAGGACGGTCGCAAGCCGATGCGCGATCACAAGGGTGGTGCGTTCCGACATCACCTTTTCGAGCGCGGTCTGGACGATGATCTCGTTCTCGGCGTCGAGCGCTGAGGTCGCTTCGTCGAGAAGCAGGACCGGCGCCTCCTGCAGAATAGCGCGGGCAATGGCGAGGCGCTGGCGCTGGCCGCCGGAGAGCGTCACGCCGCGCTCGCCGACTTTTGTCTCGTAGCCTTCGGGCAGGGCGCGAATGAACTCATCCGCCGCCGCGCGAATCGCCGCGTCGCGTACGGCTTCATCGCTGGCCTCGGGGTGGCCATAGCGGATGTTGTCGGCGATGGTCGCGCCGAAAATGACCGGATCTTGCGGAACGCTCTTGATATGGCCGCGCAAATCGGCCGGATCGGCGGTCTTGATATCGACGCCATCGAGCAGAATGCGGCCCTTGTCCGGATCGTAGAAACGCATGAGGAGCTGGAACAAGGTGGACTTGCCGGCCCCGCTCGGTCCGACGAGCGCCACGGTCTCGCCGGGGATGATCTTGAACGAAAGCTCATGCACGGCGGCGTCTTCCGGCCGCGTCGGATAGGCAAAGCCGACGCGTTCGAAGATGATCTCGCCACGTCCTGGCGCTGGAAGCGCAACGGCAGGCTCAGGGGCGACGATTTTGGGCTCGACTGCCAGGATTTCGCCAATGCGTCCGGCAGCACCCGCAGCCGCCGAGACTTCGCCCCAGACCTGGCTCAATTCGCCAAGCGCGCTCGCCCCAAGGACTGCGTAAAGCAGGAATTGCGATAAAAGCCCGCCGGTCATGCGGCCCGCGAGCACGTCCTGCGCGCCGAGCCAGAGCACCGCGACGACACTCGAAAAGACCAGGAAAATCACCACGATCGTGAGCGTGGTCCGGGCCTTAGTGGCATTGCGCGCCGCCTCATAGGCGTCTTCGACGGCCAGCCCAAATCGCCGGTTGGTGGCAGTTTCCGCGCCAAAGGCTTGCATGGTGCGCACCGCCCCGAGACTTTCGGCGGCATAGGCGCTGGCCTCGGCAAGCGTGTCCTGCGCCGCGCGCGACCTTTTGCGCACGGACCGTCCGGATGCGACGAGCGGCAGAACGATGATCGGAATGGCAATGAGCACGAAGCCCGAGAGTTTCGGGCTCGAATAGATCATCAGCCCGATCGCTCCGATGAACAAAAACAGGTTCCTGAGCGCGACGGAAGCCGAAGTGCCGAAGGCCGATTTCATCTGCGTCGTGTCGGCGGTGAGCCGCGACACGAGTTCGCCGACCCGCGCCGTATCGTAGAAGGCCGCGTCAAGCCGGCTCAAATGCCTGAACATATCGGCACGGAGATCGGCAACGACCCGCTCGCCGAGCGTCGTGACGAAATAGAAGCGCGAGCCCGAGGCAAGCGCAAGAACCCCAGCGACGAAGACAAGAGCAAAAAAATAAATGTTGATCAGTCCCGCGCTCTGGGCCGAGAAGCCGAAATCGATCATCCGTCGGACCGCGAGAGGCACGACAAGGGTCGCCCCGGCGGCAGCCGTCAATGCAACAAAGGCTCCCGCGATGCGTGCCTTATAGCGCAAGACATAAGGCAGGATCGTCAGGAGCGCGCGAGGCGAGGCTTTTTGCTTTGCTTCGGTCAAAGGCAGGGGTTTCGGTGGGGGCGCGAGATCGGTTATGCAACAATCATACAGCGTCTCGTCGAGGGGCTCGACAGGTTGCAATGTCGCGGGTTCGCAGCATTTGGCGTCAAGGTCAAGAGGTCCGTATCAGCTCAAGGACTATGGACGAGTGTGCGAAGGTTACGGCGAATTCATGATTAAACCACAGATTTTTCCTAGCTCTGGCTTAAATTGTCCGGGGAAGCCGAGATTCGGCGCCCCGGCTTGCTGATAGCGTCAAATAAGTGATATTCCGAAACTGCCGGAGGTGAGCAATTTCTCGTACATTGGCGACGCGGGGGCAAGGCAGCGTGGGGGCTGACAAGGTTCTGGTCACGGGGGCTTCAGGCTTCGTCGGATCGGCTGTGGCGCATGCCCTGGTTCGGTCGGGCTATAGAGTCCGGGCCTTGACCCGCCGCACGAGCAAGCGGACCAATCTCGCCAAGCTCGATGTGGAGATCGCCGAGGGCGACATGCGCGACGGTGAGGCCGTGGCGCGGGCCATGGCCGGAACGCGCTTTCTTTTTCATGTCGCGGCCGATTATCGCCTCTGGGCGCGCGAGCCGGAGGAGATCGTGCGCACCAATCGGGAGGGAACGCGCATCCTCATGGAGGCTGCCCTGGCGGCAGGCGTCGAGCGCATCGTCTATACGAGTTCTGTCGCGACGATCGACTTCTCGACAAATGGCCACCCCGCCGACGAGACCATGCGCCTTGCGGAAAAGGCGGCCATCGGCGCCTATAAGCGCAGCAAGGTCGTGGCCGAACAGGTGGTGAAGGCGATGATCGAGCGCGATCGTCTGCCGGCGGTCATCGTGCATCCTTCGACGCCGGTCGGCCCGCGCGATGTCAAGCCGACGCCAACCGGGCGGATCATTGTCGAGGCCGCGTCCGGGCGCATTCCCGGCTATGTCGATACGGGCCTCAATCTCGTTCATGTCGATGATGTTGCGTGGGGCCACGTCGCCGCGCTGCTTCATGGCAAGACCGGCGAGCATTATATACTGGGCGGTCAGGATGTGCCGCTGGCCGGACTGCTCGGAGAAATCGCTCTGCTCAGCGGCCGCAAGCCGCCGCGGCTTCGCTTTCCGCGGCCTTTGGTTTATCCCTTTGCTTATGCGGCCGAGGCCATGGCGCATGTCACGAAGAAGGAGCCG
>DASQCU010000427.1:0-13560 GCA_035634575.1 Beijerinckia sp. | reverse complement strand
TCGCGATCGCGCGCGATGAAGCCTTTTCCTTCCTTTATCCGCATATTCTCAGCGGCTGGCGGAAGCGAGGCGCCGAAATCACCTTCTTCTCTCCCCTCGCCAACGAGGGCCCGCCGCAAGATTGCAATATTTGCTGGCTTCCCGGCGGCTATCCTGAACTTCACGCGGGGCGGCTTGCGGCAGCCACCCGCTTTCTATCGGGCTTGCAGGATTTCGCGCAGACGCGGCCCGTGCATGGCGAATGCGGCGGCTTCATGGTTCTCGGCCAGAGCCTGACCGATAAGGACGGGCATGAGCACCGCATGGCGGGGCTGCTCGGCGGCGATTTCAGTTTCGCAACACGCAAGCTTCATCTCGGCTATCGCGATGCGCGCCTGGCCTCATCCGGCCCGCTCGGGGCGAAGGACACGCGGCTCAGGGGGCATGAATTCCATTACGCGACGACCGTCGATAGCGAAAGGGACGCGCCCTTTGCCTTCGTCCGCGATGCCTATGGAAGCCCGGAACAAGCTTCCGGCGCAAGGCGCGGCAATGTCACCGGCAGTTTTTTTCACGTCATTGCGGCTGGCGGGAATTAAGCGCAGGCCTAATGCGCCAACCGCTCCAGCAGGTCGCGCACATGCACCTGATCGGCCTTGTAATTGCCGGTGAGCGTATACATCACGAGATTGACGCCGCCGCGCAGCGCAAGCTCATGCTGGCGCGGGTCGCCGGGCAGGAGAGGATAGAGGCTTTCGCCAAAGCCATCGCTCGCCCACCCTGCGGCAAGGTCGTTCGAGGTAATGATGATGGGTGACACCCCATCGCCCGAGCGCACCGGGCGCATGCCGCTGTCAGCCTGTTCCCCCGCGGGGATGGGCGGCAGTGCCTCGATCCAGGTCGTTCCATTCTCGTAACGTCCGACGAATCCATCGAGAAGATAGAAGGTCTTGGTCACGACATGATCGGCAGGCACCGGCTCGAGTTCGGGAACATCGACGCCTTCGAGCAAATGCTGAAGCCATTTCGCTTCCGGCGTTGCCGGTCCATCCGGCCGCGCGGTCAGGGCGTCGCGCGTATCGAAAACAATCGTCCCTCCCTGTTTCATGAAGGCAGCGACTTTGGCGATTGCCGCTTGCGGCGGTTGCGCACGCGTCGCAACAATCGGCCAATAGAGAAGCGGATAGAAGGCAAGCTCATCGCGCGCCGGATCGACGCCAATCGGATCGCCCGCCGTCAAAGCCGTGCGAGACTCGAGCGCATGCGAAAGGCTCGCAAGGCCCTCCCGGCTCGCCTCATCGACTTTCGGATCGCCACTGATCACATAGGCGAGCCTTGTCGTCAGAGCGGATTCGAGATCGCGCGGCGAAATTGCAGCCTTCAGCGGCTCCGCCTCGGCTCTGTTCCCGGCTGTGCAGAGGCCCGCCACGCAAAGCCCAAGGATCAACCCCGCTATGGCGCGGCGCCCTGGCCGGCGCAGGCCTCCGGCAAGCCATAGGGAGGCAAGCGCGTCGGCAATGAAGAGCAGAAACGCAGCAGCAATCAGCCAGGGCCGCAGATCGAGCGGCTCGGCAGCGCGCAAAGGCTGGCTCGTCAATTTGAGGCCGGTGAAATCCGCCGCCTCGATCCGATCCTTGGCCCCAAGCGTATTGACCGCGAGAAGCGCATCGGGAGGCCCATAAAAGCCCGGCGGATGTTCGGCATCGCCACTTCCCTCGAAACCGGCGGCGATCGGCTTGGCATTGGCGGGCGGCGTGCCGAGGACGCCGAACCCGTCGAGCGTACGGGTCGGCATCACGGTTTCGGCCTTTTGGGCCTCCGGCTCGACGGCCCCAGCCTCGGTCAGCTCGCGGCCGGTCTCGCCCGAGATGGCGGTAATCTTGCGCAGCATCTCCACGAAAAGACCGGAGAGCGGCAGGTTCGACCATGTCGTGTCGGCGGTTATATGGAACAAGATGTTCATTCCCTTGCCGCGAGGCGCGGCGGTCACGAGCGGCGTTCCGTCGGATAATTGCGCCCACGTCTTGCCCGCAAGACCGGGATCGGGTTCAGCCAGAACCTGACGCGAGACCGTGACTTCCGCGGGCACGTCAAGGCCGAAGAACAAGCTTTGCCGCTCGAAAGGGGCAAACCGCTTCGGCGCATCCCAGGACAAGGATCCGCCGAGAACCCGGCCGCCCCGGCGCAGCCGCACCGGCACGAGATCGTCGGAGGAACCCGCGAGCCTTGTGCCAGCAAAGCGCACGAGGATGCCGCCATTTTCGACAAAAGCCTTGAGCGCATCATGGGCTGGGCCGGAGACCATGCCAATATCGGCCAGAATCAGCACCGCCACATGCTCGTCAAGCAGCACCGTGATCGGATCGCCAGTGCCGGGCCGCGCCTCGCGGACATCCGCGAAAGGAGAAAGCGCTTTGACGAGATAATAATTGGGCGCGAGCAAGGGCTGCGAAATATCCACCGTCTCGCCGCTGACCACCCCGACCCTTCGGCGCTTCCAACGCTCATCAAGGAGCGAGACCGCACCGGCGGAATGTTCGCCTTCGATTTCGAGCCTTGCGATATCGTTGCGCAATTCGACCGGCAGATCGAAGCTCGCTTTCGTCTCGAGACCCGTGCCGAAATCGAAGGGCGCCTCGCCAATCGTGAGACTTTTCAGATCGAGTGCGCGCACGAGACCTTGGTTCGAGCCTTGAGCCGCCGAGCGTAGCACCCGGACATCGAGGCTGCCGCCTTCATTTTGCGGACCCGCCAGCGCACGCAGAGGCACTCGATCGGTCACGACGGCGAGCTGCACCGGAAGATCGGCAAGCTTGGTGGCGAATTCGCGCGCCTGCCCGCGCTCGATTCCGTCGGCGATCCAGAGCAGCGTGCTCCTGGGGTGGCTCGTGACAAACCGCTCGATGGCCGGGAAAACCGCCAGCCGGTCCGGGGCATAAGGCACGGGCTTGATCGCGCGCAACCTTTCGAGCGCCCTGCCCGCATCCCCCGGCGCAATATCGCGGCCGCCATCCGATGCTGCGACAACGGCGATGGGTTGCGACCGCGGTCCGGCCTCGATCCTTTGCGTGGCGGCGACAATCCGCCGATCCCAGGCGGGCGCTGCCGCAAACCCGTCATCGATGACGACGAGCAAGGCTCCGTCGCTCGCCTCAAGCGCGGGCAAGGGGTTGAAGACCGGCCCGGCCATGGCAAGAATGATCGCGGCGGCAATGGCAAGGCGCAACAGCAGCAGCCACCAGGGCGTGCGCTGCGGCGTCTCGTCCCGGGGCTGCAAATCGAGAACGAGCCGCAGCGGTGGAAACGGCACCTGACGCGGACGCGGCGGCGTGATGCGCAGAAGAAAATAGAGAAGCGGCAGACCGGCCAGCGCCAGAAGCGCGAATGGAACGGTGAAGGCAAGCGGCAGTCCCAACATCAGCGCCCGGTTCCTCCCGCGCCCCAGCCACCGTTCAAGCCCGCCTCGAATTGCATCCGTAAGGCAAGCAAAGCCTCGGAAGCTGGCCGATCTGTTCGATGCAGCATCAGGCTCCAGCCGCGCGCGCGTGCGGCCTCCGCGACGGCTTCGCGATGCAGGTGCAAACGGGCAATATAATCATCGCGAAAGCTCTGCGCCTGCCCGACACGCAATTTGACGCGCGAATCGACATCGATGAATTCGGTATGGCCGGTGAAGGGAAAGGTTTCTTCGACGGGATCGGCGATCATCACGAGATGGCCGCGCGCGCCTTTCGCGCTCATGATCTCGATCGTCTTTGCGATAAAGGCGGGCTCGCTCAAAAAATCGCCAATCAGAACGGCCTGGGTGCTCCGCGCCAAAGGAACGGCGACCGGCAGTTCCTCCGGTTCGTAAGTGTCCAATCGCTCCTGCGCGAGCATGGCCTCGGCAAAACGTTCGATAATATTGCGGACCGCGAGCGGGCGGGTGAGGCCGATGAGACCCACCCTTTCACCGCCTTGCACAAGAAGATCGGCTGTGGCCAATCCCAGAACCAGGGCGCGGTCAATCTTCGGCTGCAGCGCCAGATTTGAGGCAAAGCCCATGGAGGCGGAGCGATCCATCCAGATGAAGACTGTATGCGCGGCTTCCCATTCGCGTTCGCGGATATAGATGCGCTCGTCCCTGGCGGAACGGCGCCAATCGATGCGGCTCGTGGATTCGCCGGTGACGAAGGGCCGAAACTGCCAGAAGGTCTCGCCCGTACCTGCCCGCCTGCGGCCATGCACGCCGTGCATCACGCTGGCCGCGATTTCCTTGGCCGCGACAATGAGGGCCGGGAAATTCTGCACGAGTTCGAGCGCGCGCTCCTCGTGCCGCAGACCGGTGCGCGCTTCATTCCGATCAAGAAGCCGAACCTCTGCCATAAGTTTCAACCGAGCCTTTGTGTGAGCCTTGCGACAATATCACCCACCACGAGACCTTCCGCCCGCGCGGCGAAGGTCAAGGCCATGCGATGCTTGAGGACGGGCGTCGCGAGCGCGATGACATCGTCGATCGACGGCGACACCCGGCCCGTGACGAGCGCCCGCGCGCGCGAGGCAAGCATCAAGGCCTGAGCCGCGCGGGGACCGGGACCCCAGGCAATATGCTGGGTGATCTCCGGGTCGCCCTCGCCCGGACGGCCTGAGCGCACGACATCGAGGATCGCCTCGACGACGCTTTCGCCAACCGGCAACCGGCGCACGAGACGCTGCGTCGCCATGAGATCCTCGGCGCTCATCGCGGGCTTGGCTTCGGCCTGGGTTTCGCCGGTGGTCTCGATCAGGATGCGCCGCTCGGCCTCGCGATCGGGATAGGTCACGTCGATCTGCATCAAGAAGCGGTCGAGCTGCGCCTCGGGCAGAGGATAAGTGCCTTCCTGTTCAAGCGGGTTCTGGGTCGCGAGCACATGGAAAGGCTGCGGCAGATCATGGCGCTCGCCCGCGACCGAGACATGATATTCCTGCATCGCCTGCAACAAGGCCGATTGGGTGCGCGGGCTCGCCCGGTTGATCTCATCGGCCATCAGCAATTGCGCGAAAATCGGTCCCTGGACGAAGCGGAAGCTGCGACGCCGGTCCGCCCCTTCCTCCAGAACTTCGGAGCCCAGAATATCCGCGGGCATGAGGTCGGGCGTGAACTGGACCCGGCGCGCGTTGAGGCCCAAAACCGTTCCAAGCGTCTCGACGAGCTTGGTCTTGGCGAGACCCGGCACGCCGACAAGGAGACCGTGGCCACCGGCAAAGAGCGTGACCAGAGCTTCCTCGACAACCTGACCCTGGCCGAAGATGATCGTCTCGATCGAGGCGCGCGCAGTGGCGACCCGCTCCAGCGCGGCCTCCGCGCTGCGCACCATCGCGGCTTCGAGGGACGTCGTAAGCGCTTCCGGCATGATCACTTGAGCCTTTCGCAAAGCCAGGGTCGGCAAGTCAAAGTTTGGCAAGTCAGGGTGAATTGACAGCGCTGGAACACCAGCCTCCGCTTCACTGGTGTTATATATCCCGAACGCCTCAGGATTTCAGGGTAGATCACGCGCTTCCCTACAAATGGCAGTGTCGCATGGCCAAGTGTCGCAAAAAGCGACGCTTGGTTCCTTTCTCTAATTTCCGCCTTTAGAAGGGATGGCGGAAATTCGAGAGTGGCACTAACGGTCATTCTTATGACCGTCAGGATTAAAACAAATCGTCTATGATGACGAAAGAGTTCATGGACCGCGAAGCAAACCATGGGCTAAGCTTTGCCGGAACCGGCGTTTTCGCTCGCTTTCCTCATTTTCTTTCGCAATGGTGCGGAGATTATGGCCAAAAATCCCTCGCCGCCGGACATTTCAGAAAAAGTCGAGCCGGAACAGGTTTCGATCGCACAAAGCCTTGAAGGCTTGACCGCCGCCGCCGGCAAGGCATCTCCTGGCGCCAAGGCCCTGCCCCCGGTCGAGCAATGGAACCCGCCCTTTTGCGGCGATATCGACATGCGCATCGCCCGCGATGGCACCTGGTTCTATAATGGCACACCGATCGGCCGGCCCGCCCTCGTCCGGCTCTTCTCGACGATCCTGCGTAAGGATCCCGATCGCTATGTCCTTGTCACGCCGGTTGAGAAGGTCGGCATCAAGGTCGAAGATGCGCCATTCCTCGGGGTCGAACTGACTGTCACCGAGGATCAGTCGCGCCAAGTCTTGGCGGTGCGCACCAATGTCGAGGATTGGGTGACCGTCGATGCCGAACATCCGCTGCGTTTCGCAAAGGCCGAAGCAGACGGCATCAAGCCCTATGTGCGCGTGCGCGGCGATCTTTGGGCGCTTGTCACCCGTTCGCTGTTTCTTGATCTCGTCGCGCTCGGCGAAATCGAGGAGCTGAATGGCGAAAGATTGTTTGGCGTAAGGTCCTGCGGCACTTTCTTCACGATCGCGAATGCGCAGGAGATCGAGGAATTTAATGCCCTCTGACGATCTATTTGCGCCAGCTCAGGTCTTCGCGCGTGTAAGGCAAAGGCTGTCTCTCGATGGGGGCGGCGCGTCGGTTGATCTGGGCGACCATAGATTCGACAGCTCAATAGCTCCCCCCGCGCTTGCCGCCCGCGCGCGGGCTGCGGCTGTGCTCGTCGGCCTTGTCGCCTATAACGAGGAAGTCCGGGTACTGCTGACGAAGCGGGCAAGCACGCTCAAGGATCATTCGGGCCAGATCGCCTTTCCCGGCGGCAAGATCGAGCCCACCGACAAGACTCCAATCGCCGCAGCCTTGCGCGAAGCCTATGAAGAGATCGGTCTCGAAGCGCGTCACGTCGAACCGATCGGCACGCTCGATCCCTATCTGACCGGCACAGGTTTCAAGGTCGTTCCGGTCATCGCCAAGGTGGAGCCTCCCTTCCACCTCCATATCAACCTGCACGAAGTGGAGGATGCGTTCGAAGTGCCGTTTTCCTTTCTCATGAATGAAGCCAATCATGAGCTACACACGCGGGAATGGGAGGGCAGAATGCGCCAGTTTTTTGCCATGCCTTATGGCGAGCGCCATATATGGGGCGCGACCGCCGGGATTTTGCGCAATCTTTACGAGAGGCTCTATACCACAGGTCATAAAGATTGACCTGTGGTGCCAGTTCTGGCGGCAGGAAAGGCTTATCTCTAATGTGGCGCATCATCGTCCAACCGGCGCTCCTCTTCATATCGCCCTTCGTCGCCTATACGATCTATCTCACATTGCGCCGGACCCATCCTTTCGTGGTTGACCATTGGACCCACGGCACTTTGTCCTCGCTCGCCCTGGCGGGATTGGTGATCGCGGCGCTTGGCATGTTTGCTTTCGGCATTTTCGCCGAGCGGCACGAGGGCGCCTATGTGCCGGCCCATATCGAGCATGGCAGGATCGTGCCCGGAAAGATGCAATGACGGGCGCCACTCATTTTCGTCCCGAGGCCGCGGCGCTTCTTGAAGAGCCGGGCCTTGCTCGAATTCTCGCCATCCTCGATCGCGACGGAGAAGAGACGCGGCTCGTCGGCGGCGCGTTGCGCAACGCCTTGCTGGGGCGGCCCGTGCATGAATTCGATCTCGCCACGACCGCCCTGCCGGAGGTGACCATGGTCCGCGCCGCGGAGGCGGGCCTTCGCGCGATTCCGACCGGCATAGAACATGGCACCGTGACCGTGCTGGTTGGGCATCAGCCTTTCGAAGTCACGAGCCTGCGCGAAGATATAGAGACCGACGGACGGCGCGCCAAAGTACTGTTCGGGCGGGATTTCGCCGCTGACGCCCGGCGGCGCGATTTCACGATGAACGCCTTGTCGATGACGCGCGAGGGCAAGCTCTTCGATTACGTCGGCGGCCTCGCGGATATAGAGGCGAGGAAAATTCGCTTCATCGGCGAACCGGCGCAGCGCATCACCGAGGATTATCTGCGGATTCTGCGCTTCTTTCGCTTTTCCGCCGATTTCGCCGAAGGCCCGCTCGACGCGGCTGGGCTCATGGCCGCGATGCAAAACCGCGAGGGCCTCGACCGCCTCTCGCGCGAGAGGGTGCGGGCGGAACTGCTCAAGCTTTTTTGTGCCCGCCGCGCGGCCGAGGTGACAAGCGAGATTTCAAATGCCGGCTTGCTCGGCCCTTTGCTCGGCGCGGCACCCAACCCGGCGCGGCTGCAAAAGCTCGTCGCGATCAGCGGGAACGCGCCTGCCGATCCGATCCTGCGGCTTGCGGCGCTCTGCGTCTATATGGCCGAAGATGCACAAAGGCTGCGCGAAAAACTGCGCCTTTCCAACGAGGAGTTTCAGCGGCTGGAGCGCGTGGCAAAAAGTCTCGTTCCGCTGCACGGGTCCGAAAGTCCGCCGCAACCGCAGGACCTCAAGGCTTTGCTTTTCCATCGGGGGCGGCAGACAGCACTGGACGCCATCATGCTCGCGCAGGCCGAGGCTTGCCCATCCCATGACGGCCAATGGGAAACCGCGCGCATCTTCCTGCGCGATACGCCCGAGCCGCGCCTGCCGTTTTCCGGCGCGGATGTCATGGCGCGCGGCGTTGCCAATGGCCGCGCCATCGGCGAAGCCCTGAAGGATTTGCAAGTGCGCTGGATCGACGCGGGCTTTCCAGAAGACCCGGCGAGCCTCGCGCATTTGCTGGCCGAAGTCGGCCGCCCGAAGTAGGCGATGGCTCTGTCGGCGATTCGCCCTTTTTGGCCGAATCCATACCTTGGAACCACGACGGAGGGGAAAGCCCCGCCGTCGTGAGAGCCGATACCAAGTCTAGCGGGAAGCAACTCGCAAGACGGAGCGTCATTGCGAGCAAAGCGAAGCAATCCAGCCGATCTGCCCGGTTTATGGATTGCTTCGTCGCTGTGCTCCTCGCAATGACGCTTTAGCGCATGATCCCCGGCTGCTTCGGCGGCCCGTCGAGGTAATTCGGCTCGATCCCGTCGGTGTCGATCCAGATGCCGCCGTCCTCGATCTTCAGGGGATATTCGGACAGGGTGCAGGGCTTGCCCTTGACGCATTTGCCGGTGGTGCCATCGAACTGCCAGTCGTGATGATGGCATTCGAGGTTCTTGCCGTCAAAACGGGCATCCGCGAGCGGCTCCTTGGCATGGGGGCACATGCCCTGGAACGCCTTCGGCTGGCCGCCAACCGGCCAAACGATGAGGCAGAGCGTGCGGTTCGGCACCGCGACGTCATACTTGCCCTCGATCAGCTCACTTTCATCACAAACTCTGACAAACGCCATGGAAACAGGCTCCTGGTTGTTGAATAGGCAGCGGTGTGTCTGGTCCGAACTCTCTGCCCGTATCCATGCAAAGGGCAAGCCAGCGCAGCGATCAAGATTGGACGGTTGAGGTTTCCTCCACGGGCGCGCCGCGCTATCATGGCTTTCAAGCCTGCGGGGTTTCGCGCATGAATGCCGAACGCAAGACGCCATCCGACCTCGCCCACCGCCTCGGCGAGCGCAGCCGCAAGCGCGCGGAGGGTCAGGAGTCCTCCAATATCTGGCGGCGCGAAACCTTCACCCTGCCGCGCGCCGAGGCCCGCGACAAAGCTCGCGAATGGTTCCTGAAATTTCCGAAAGCCGCCTATATGACCGAAATCGAATTCTGGCGTGAACTCGCCGATGGGCGGATCGAATTTACCATCCGGAGGCTGCCCAGCGCGGATTGAGCGACAGGAGCGATCTTCCCGAGTCAATGATCCAGCACAATGTCCGGCGTCTGCCAGGCAAGATGCTGCCCGGCATCGACCGCGATCATCTGTCCCGTCACATTGCGCGCCGTCGCCAGATAGAGAACCGCGTCGGCTATGTCATCGAGACCGATCGCCCGGTGAAGAGGCAGACCCCCAACCTCGTGCTGAAACCCGGCCTCGCCCTGACTTGTATTGGGCAGGACAGGCCCCGGCCCGACCGCATTGACACGAATTCGGCGCGGCGCGAAGGCCTGCGCCATGGTGCGGGTCGCCGTCCAAAGCGCCGATTTGCTCAATGTGTAGGAAAAAAACTGCGGGGTTGGCCGAAAGACCCGCTGATCGATCAGATTGACGATCGAGGCCTCGGCGCCCGGCGGGACTTGCCGCGCGAAATTTTGGGACAGCACAACAGGCGCACGTAAATTGACCGCGAAATGCTTTTCCCAAATCTTCAAATCTAACGATGCAGCTTCGTCTTCCTCAAAAATCGCCGCATTATTGACGAGCAGCGAAAGCGGCCCGAGCTGACGGCTCGCGGTATCGACCAAGCGGGAAAGTGCTTCCGGGTCGGCAAGATCGCAGGCCAGAACACAGGCCTTGCCGCTCTCCGCCATGATCCTCGCGGCGATTTGCTCGGCCTCGGCGCGAGACGCCTCGCTGCAATGAAGCGCGACGGCGTAGCCAGCCTTTGCAAGTCGCTCGACGATACGCAGACCAACCCGCTTCGCGCCCCCCGTCACCAGAGCTGTGCGATTTGGCTCAGAACCCTCACCCATGATCTCCAACGCCCCCACCGCGCGACACTTGGTATAAGCACGGAAATGCGAATAGGCCAATCCGCCGGGCGGGCGTCCCTCCTGCACGATGCTGCTTGCTTTCGCCTGCCAGCTTCGGCTTGTTCTGCCAACGCTTTACTTCATCCGTGAAACGATTACCGGCAAGCTTTTATCGAAGACCCATAGTAAAGCTCCACGCTGGCTGGAACCAAACGGTTTGACAATTGGTTTTATTATTAACGGCCGCCTGGAACGACCGTTAGCAGTGCTCCATGAAACTTTGCAATCAGGAGAAGAATGATGAGTTTGTTGAGCTTTGCTAAATCCGTTGGCGAAAAGATCTTAGGGAGCTCGGAAGCCGCTCCCGCGCCGCCGCATGAATTGAAGAAAGAGGCTGAGAAACATGGCCTTGACGTTTCCAACGTCGACGTCAAGGTTGAGGGGGACAAGGTCGTTCTATCGGGCGGTGCCCCCTCCACGGCCGAAGCCGAGAAAATCGCGCTTGCCATCGGCAATTCGGTTGGCGTTTCGAAGGTTGAAAACAATATAGCTCCCGCCAGGCAGGAACCGGAGTCGCGATTCTATACTGTGAAATCAGGCGATACACTTTGGAGGATCGCGGAATCGGAATATGGCCACGGTCATGGCGGCGAATATGATCTGATCTTCAACGCCAATAGGCCGCTGCTTTCGGACCCCGACAAGATCTATCCGGGGCAGGTTCTGCGCATCCCTCCCCATGCGGCCTGAACCGCGAATCATCATTTCCGAAAAGTGGAGGCCGGTTTTCGGATAAAAATGATGCAAAAACAAATGGATATAAGCAGGATTGCGCAGGTCGGCCAACGCAATCCTGCTTGAACAGTTTCAAAAAAAGCCACCACCTCATCCTGAGGAGCCACGAAGTGGCGTCTCGAAGGATGACTTTCAGTGGGCACTGGAGCTGCCCTCGTCCTTCGAGACGGCCTTTCAGGCCTCCTCAGGATGAGGGCTTGGGATAGCGCTATGACTTTTGAAACAGGGTCTCAGCCTATGTAACGGGTCGCCTCGAAGGCCGGGACTTCGGCTGCGAAAGCATCGAGCCAGGCGACGAGCTTCGGATGATCGCTCCGCCACTTTCCAGCAAAACGCAGATCGAGATAGCCGAGAGCGCAGGCGAGGCCAATATGTCCCGCGTCGCGCGGACCTGAAGGCGGGGCAAGGGCCAAGCTTGCCAGTGCGCGAGCTACTTTGTCGGCCTGATAGGCAAGCCATTTCGGTTCATGCCTGGAGGGATCGCGGAAGCGGGCTTCATAGACCTGAAGAATACAGGCATCGAGGATTCCATCGGCCTCTGCGGCCGAGGTCAGCGCACGAAAACGCGCCTCCGGCGCTGCGGGAATCAAGACATTCCCGCCGCCAAGATGATCGAGATATTCGATAATGACCCGGCTGTCGTAATAGGCCGTTCCATCGTCGAGAATGAGCACGGGGATCTTGCCGAGCGGATTTTGGTTGCGGAGCACGTCGTTCGGGTCGCTCGTATCGGCATTGACGACCTCGATCTGATCGGAGAGCCCGACGAGCGCTGCGGCGATGCGGACCTTGCGCCCGAAGGGCGAAGGCGGCGAGGATCGCAATACCATCATATTGTCGTGAGATCCTTGGTCCGAGAAAAAGGGCCGCCAAGCCTTTCCCTTTTCTGGAACCAAGCGCAAGCCCTGGCATGATGCGGACGAAAATTTTCTTGCAGTCGCCGCCTTTCCCTCAGCTGGCATAGGGACGTGCCAAACCCCTCGATCGCTCCGGGGACGATCGACTTCACCTGTAGCCCGCACGCCGCGCGGCTCGGCTCCTTCCGGGAAATCGCCTATCCTGACAGCGATTAGCCTTAACAGGCGCCGCCTGTCTTTTCAAAACGGCGTATCAATTGGCCGGCACAAGACCAGAGCGCGGTTCACCTAATCGACCCTGAGGTCGACTGCCTTCGGACCTTTGCCCTTCTTGTCGGGTTCTATTTCATAGCTGAGGCGCTGACCTTCGTTCAGCGAGCGCAGGCCCGCACGCTCGACTGCGGTGATATGCACGAAAATATCGCGCCCGCCGTCGTCCGGCTTGATAAATCCATAGCCCTTGTCCGCGTTGAAGAATTTGACTGTTCCCTGCTGCGACATAGGACGCGTTCCTTCCGATAGTTCCGCCGTCGCCGGCATCAAGTGTCCGGATTTGAAAATCCGATACATGGAACGCCGATGGGTGGGGTTCCGATGCTTGGCCGGTTGCCTTAAAATTCGTCAGATACGAATTCATCTAAACAAAGTGGGGCAGCCGTGAGCTTCGGCAAGCTATATCGTTTAGAGATTTTGACAATAAAGAGCAAAATATACTTGAGCTTTGCATTGAACAATCTCGGCCGCTGCCGAGAAATCAAAGAATATTGGAGATGCGTCCTGAACTTTAACGGATAAGTATTTGATTTGGCTTTCCGAAGCGTCAAATCGAAAGACCGTTGGCGCCGCTCTCGCCGGCAAGCCATTCCAGCATGATGCCTCCATTCTGCCCAAGGGAGAGGCAGGAGGCGAGGCTCGGCAGAAGTATCCTTGCCTCCGCCTCGAGCGGAAAAGGCGGATTGATCACGATCACGCCACATCTCGTAAGCGGGCCTTCCGGGGTGACATCCGCCACTTGCAATTCGAGACGCAATACGCGTTTGATCGAGCTTTGCCGCAAGGCACGCATGAAATTGGCAACTCGGGCCCTATCCTTGACCGGATACCAGATCATGTAGATTCCGGTCGCCCATTTGCGCCAGGCCATTTCAATCGCCTCGAACAAGGTTTCGAATTCGTCGGCGGCTTCAAAGGGCGGATCGATCAGGACGAGCCCACGCCGCTCAATCGGCGGAACAAAGGCTTTAAGCCCCCGATAGCCGTCGATTTCGATGAGCTTGGCTCTGGGCTCGCGGCCAAGATTGTCTCGAAGCGCGGCGAAGGCAGCTGGATGGAGTTCGCAAAGAAGCAGGCGGTCGTTTTCCCGCATCAAACTTTTGGCGATAGACGGCGAACCCGGATAAAGCACCGGCTCGGCAGTGAGCAGCGGTGCGGCGATCTTGAGGTAAGGCGCGACGAGGCTTTGAGCCTCAGCGCTGAGATCAGCCGCTGCCAGCCGCGCGATTCCGCTCTGCCATTC
>DASQCU010000426.1:0-6656 GCA_035634575.1 Beijerinckia sp. | reverse complement strand
TCGGCAATGCCGATTTCGTCGCCCGCGCGCCGGAGGAAGTGGTCGAGGAGAATCGCGAGCGGCTTGCTGAGGCTCTTGCCAGGGCGGACAAACTCGAAGCCGCGCTCAAGCGGCTGGCGTAAGGCTTTTTGATTCGAATCTCACGCCATGATGGCGTCGAAAACGAGCTTCACGTTCAAGACGATGATCGTGATTGCGATCAAGGCGGCGACGGCGCTTGTCAGGCGCGGCGCAGCAAATTGGCCCATGCGCCTCGCCGAGGCCGTGAACCAGACGAGGGGCACGACGGCGAAGGGCAGGGTCAGGCTCAAGACGACCTGACTGAGCACCAGCAGCCGCCCGGTCGCGGCTTCACCATAGACGAGGATCACGGCGAGCGCGGGCAAAATGGCGATACATCTCGTCAGGAGACGCCGCGCCACCGGGTTCAACCGCAAATGGATGAAGCCTTCCATGATGATCTGACCGGCGAGCGTGGCGGTCAAAGTCGAGTTGAGGCCGCAGGCAATCAAAGCGATCGCGAAGAGCTTTGCCGCGAGCGCGGTGCCGAGGAGCGGCGCGATGAGCTTGTAAGCCTCTGGCAGATCAGCAACTTCCAGATGCCCGCTGGTGTGGAAAGCCGCTGCGGCAAGGATCAGGATCGACGCGTTGATGACCAGGGCGAAAAGGAGGGCGAGACCAGAGTCGAGAATCGCAAATCCGATCGCCTGGGCTTTGTCTGCTGCCCGTGGTGCGACGGCGCGGGTGAGCACGATGCCGGAATGCAAATATAAATTATGCGGCATGACCGTGGCGCCGATGATGCCAAGGGCGATGTAGAGCATTTGCTGGTTCGTGAAGAGTTCGCGGCTCGGTAAAAGGCCCTTCGCGACGGAAGCCATGTCCGGCCGCGCCAGGACGAGTTCGATTGTGAAGCATGAAGCGATCACGATCAGGAGGGCAACGACGAAAGCCTCGAGCTTGCGAAAACCAAAGTGCATGAAGGCCAGCACGAGCAGGGCGTCGAAGACAGTCACGGTGACGCCTGCGAGCAGCGGCAGCCCGAACAAAAGTTCAAGACCTATCGCGGTGCCGAGGACCTCGGCGAGGTCTGTCGCGACGATTGCTGTCTCCATGACCAGCCAGAAGCAGAAGGTCACGGGTCTTGGGAAAGCCTCGCGGCAGGTTTGCGCCAGATCCCGGCCCGTCGCAAAGGCAAGACGCGCGGAAAGCGCCTGCAGCACAATGGCCATCAGACTCGATAGAATGGCAATGAAGAGAAGCTTATTGCCGAACTCCGAGCCGCCGGCAAGGGCCGTCGCCCAATTGCCTGGGTCCATGTAACCGGTCGCGACGAGATAGCCGGGGCCGGCAAAGGCCAGGAAACGGCGCAGGATCGACCCCTTGATCGGAACATGCACGCTCCCATAGGCCGCTCCCAATGAGCGCCGCGGTGCCTCCGGGATCGAGTCTGAAAAGGGTGTCGCCATGCTTGACCTCGCCAATACCCCACCTGCCACCGCAAGCGATCATTTTTTGTGATGGTTAGCATCAGCGTTAAAATGTAGCATTGGCTACAGAAAATCAATTGCAAAAACCTGCACCAAAAATTCCATTGATTGTTCCGCAAAATCGCGTTCTTACTCAATGGGGAAACGTGATTGCAGGGCCGCGAGAGGATCTTGAAGCCGGATGAGCCCGAAAAGAGCGTTGATAGCCCAATCTTCGATCGAGCTTCCCGCCGCATCGGTTCAGGCGCAAAGGTTCGAAAAGACCAGGCTTGCGCAATCGACCGCCCTGCTCGAGGATTATGTCGAGTTGATCGACGATCTCGTGACGAGCGAAGGTGAAGCCCGGCCGACCGATATAGCGCGCCGGCTCGGCGTTTCTCATGCCACTGCCATCAAGAGCATAGCCCGGCTGAAACGGGAGGGGCTCGCAACCTCCAAGCTCTATCGCGGCGTATTCCTGACCCCGGAGGGCCAAGGGCTCGCGGCAAGGGTCCGCGCGCGTCACAGGCTCGTGGTCGATCTTCTCGTCGCCGTCGGGGTGCCGCAGCAATGTGCGGAACAAGATGCCGAGGGCATTGAGCATCACGTCTCGGATACGGCGCTCGCGGCTTTCTCCCGCTTTCTCAAGAGCCGGACCTGAGCGGCTTTCCGTTCACTTGTTCCATTTCGAGGCGGTGGCTGCGGGCGCTGTCGCATAGATTTGTGGCTTTCAAGTCACAGATTTTATTAACTTAATCATGACTTCGCACTGCAAGAAGAAAGTCGCTTTTCAGCCATAAACGACCCGCTAATCTATGGCTGTGATAGATCAGACTTGATCGGCCTCCCATGAAGGAGGCGAGACTTTGCGTAAACAGGATCTTAAGCCCGCTTCCCCGCGAGGCATCAAAGCTTTGCGCTGCATGGCGCACCATAATCCCATCTAACTGACGAGTATCAGGACTTTGGTCTATGGACGCCCGCGTTGACGGCAAAATGAAGCCTCGAAGCCAGCAGGAAGTTCCGGACAAGGCGGGCATCCGCGTGAAGCTGGGCGAGGGGCGCAAACATGCGACTTTTTACGCCATACAGCTCAAGCCTGCGCCAATTCATCACATTTTCGTTGGTCTGCCTTTTGGACGGAACCAAGCTGGTGGGCTTTCGCATTATGCCGGGGCTTCAGGGGTCAATCCTGGCCCGGACCGGACATCAAACCATTCGCCTTTCCCGGGTGAGACAAAAATCGATGCTTACCTCTAGCCGCATTGCCATTCTCACACTCGCTGGGCTCGTGGCCGGTTTTTCGGCGTCTTGGCGACCGGGGTTGCCCGCGCTTGCCTTTGATGGCAGTGACAGCGGCGCAAAGGATAAAACGCCGCTGCAAATATTCAAGAATCCACAAGCGGCCTTGCGCGCCGGACTCGAAGGCTTTCGCGCGGGCGATTCCAATTCCGCAGTCGAGGCCCTGAAATATGCTGCCGCTGGCGGCGAGTCGCTGGCGCAATGGAAACTCGGCAAGATGTACGCAAGCGGTGACGGCGTCCCGCATGACGACGTCAAGGCCTATGATTATTTTCTGCAGATTGTCGACTCCTACGACGAGGACAATCCGAACCGGCGTGAAATTTCGGTCGTGTCCAGTGCCTTCGTCGCAGTCGGTGTCTATAGCCTCAGTGGCATAGCAAATACCAAGGTGCGGTCTGATCCGGCGCGGGCACTGGAAATGTTCCAATATGCCGCGACGAATTTCGGCGACCCCAATGCGCAATATAATCTGGCGCGGATGTATCTCGATGGCTCGGGCGTCGGCAAGGACAGCCGCCAGGCGGTGCGGTGGCTGTATCTCGCCGCCGACAAGGGCCATACCCAGGCTCAGGCTCTCCTTGGTCAGATGCTGTTCTCGGGCAATGACAGCGTGCCGCGCCAGCGCGCGCGGGGGCTCATGTGGCTGACCCTGGCACGCGAAGCCGCAATCGATTCGAAGAAGGATCAGTGGATCGTCGATCTCTATGACAAGTCCATGGCAGCTGCCACGGACGGGGACAAGCAGATCGCCCTCGTCTACCTCGAAGATCATTTAAAGAGGCGGAATTAGAGCGTGTCCAGCAAAAGTGGAAACCGGTTTTTGCGTGCGGACACGCGACAAAAAAATACTTAAGAGCAAGATGACGATTCAACGATAAATCATCTTGCTCATGAGCGCATTCCGAACCTCCGGGCAGCGCTCCTGTGTTCCCCCGATCCCGATTCCCCTTCTATTCCGCTTCTTCCTGACCGGCCGCGAGCCAGCTGTAGCCGCCTTGGTCCCAGATCTGAGCCAATCTCTGATCGGAGCCATATTGCGGGTATTGAACCTTGATCAAGCTATATTCTTTCAGGAAGGCCTCGAGATCCTCGCCCTGCAAGGAGACGATCTGATTTTCCGTCTTGAAGCGGAGCGTGTAGGCTTTGCCGTCATCGCTCGACCGCAATTCATATTCCTCGCCCCCTTCGACGAAATTACTCAGCTCTTCTATATCGGCCACGATCACACTCCTCCCTGCAAAGCAGATTCGCCTTGATTGAACCAAAGGCCCGCTGGCGGCAAATCTACAGGATTTCAAAGACGTTTGCAGGATTTCTCGAAGCCGGCCATGCGCGGCCGGTTTCGAGAAATCCAACTTCGGTGCATATTCGCAAAAGATCCTCTGGATCGCCCCCCATGGATCGATCGCGCTCTTTATCATAGTTTGTGCGATTCTGTCGCCGCAACCTTGACTGGCATTGGAGCTCGGCGACGACATTTTGTCTTCGCCGGCGCTTGTTCGTCGAGGCGCGGGATGAACAGCACCTTGGTCGCTGTTCAGACCATCAGGATGTGATCGATCGAGGAATAGGGAATGAGATAGGTCCTTGAACCGTCGGTCCAGGAGACAGAAACGTCGCCAATTTCGATTTCCTGGTCCTGGACGCTATGCCCGGAGATGATCTGGGTCGCGCCGGCGATCGTTGTGATCTTGGTGTCGCGATGGGCGTTCTTTGCCTTGGTCACGAGCTTTTCGAGCAAGCCCTTCATTACGCTGTCTTTGTCACTCATCTTCTGCCCCTATGATATGTTGCTGCTGCTTGATCCTGCCGGCATGGCGGGCCAGCACATGCCAGGGGGTGTAGGTTTTGCGCAAGGAGTGGAATGCCCTGGCCCGTGCGTCAACCAGATTGTAATAGCCGCGATCGAGCCTATTGCGAAGCCGCCCGGCGGGTAGCCTGACCAGGAAACGACCGTGAATGCCTAAGCCTCCGTCCTTGTACCGCCCTCACGGTTTGTCCTGTGGAGGCATATCCCCATTCAAAAATAATGCCGATCCTGGGATTTGATCGGTTTTCGAGCTGGAACGCTGTCTGTCGAGGCGGAGGCGGGCAAAATGGGACATTTTCCGGCAAAGGTGCTCATGCCAAAGATCTTTTGTGACCGTTGGTACAACGCAACGACAATACCAAGTGTCGCAAAGGGCGCCATCCGCTCGCCATTCCAGCGGCCTTGGGCAACGTGGAACCTTTGGCCAGCTTCGCCCTTTGGTTCCCTTCAAGGGGGCACCAACGGTCACCTTTTATGACCGTTGGTAGAATGATGTTATTTCGAGGCGGCTTTTGCGGCGGGCGGTGGAGCGGGTTCAGGCTTGACGTAGGGATGGAACAGAAAATCCCGCGTCTTCATGCCCGCAAGACGGCCATCCGCGCGGATCGACGGATCTTTGGCCCTCGCGGCGGCGATTGACCGCCAATTGGTGCCAGGCGCCGGCCATGCCTCTTTGATCGCCAGGCTATCATTATTGCGATAGAGCGCGACGAACGGGTAAATCGGGTTCTGAACCTGGTGTTTGCTGACCTGAAAGAGCTGGCCGGAAATTTGCGCCGGAATAGACAGCATGTCGCCCAGCCGCTCGCCAAGATAGGCTTCGGCGAAGGTCTGCTGTTTGTCCAGGGCGACGCTGATCAAGGAAATGAGGATGTTTTGTTCTGCGAGAGGCGTCTCGGAGGCATTGGGTGCGCTTTGACGCTCCGACACGGTCTCGAAGAAAGTTGGCATGATCGTCGTCTGATCGACGCAATCGGGCAGGCGCAAGACCTCCTTGCTGGTCTTGATGCCGATTTTCTCGGCGACGCTGTTTCTCACCGCTTCGACATCGGTGAGCTCGAAAACCGCCAGGAATTGCTGCAGCGGGCGGACATCGATCTGGTTCGGTCCGAACATGAAATTATGGGTGGCTGTCACCCCGGGGATGCTCTGGATGTCCTTCAAGAATTCCGCATACCAGTCATGGTACGCGCTTTCCTTTTTCGGAACCGGGTCCGATAAGACGATAAACGCCCCCTCTGCCATGGATCTCTCCTCAATGCCTGTTGGTTAGCCCTCGGTTCGGGCAAGATGATCCCCTGTAAGTCGTAATCGCCACTCGTGCAATCAAAGCATCGGCCCGCGCCGCCGGGGAGGCGGTCCCAGGCGCTATTAAAGAGCCGAGTGTCATCCACGCCATTTGCCCGGCGCGCGACGGACCGCCGTGAGTCTTACTTGAGAGATCACCTATTTTGTTCCGAAGCCTGGATCATGAAATGCGAACGCAACGATCGTCCGCGACGTGATGGGCTTCTCATTCAAAAATGGTGCCGATTTGCAGGGTTCGGGCGCATCTTGCCGGATTTGAGGTCATGGCCGGGCAGGCCCACCGAAACAGAGTTGATGGGGCGCAATGTCCCGGCTGAAACGGCGGAATGGCTCAGACATTCGGCATTATCGCCACGAGCACCGGATAGCGGCGAAGCAGCGATAGATAGGTGTGGCCTTCGCGGGCATCGTCATCGCCCGCGTTACGCTCGATCTTTACGCGCTGGCGGGACCTGCCGCCCTCGTTTGGCAAGTGGAACTCGGTTGTCGGTGGTCCCGCAGCCGCTCACAGCCTCGACGTTGACCTCAATATTTGGCTATGACAGGCGCGGGAGCAGGGCCGCCAAACTTGTAGCTAAAGCCGACTTTGACCTGATTTTCCGTCCAATGATGGGTTTCGGTGAGGGATGTATAGAAAATGGGGGTATCATAAAGCAATTTTATATTCGAATAGCGGTATTCGCCCCGTATCGACCAATGATTGTCCAAGGCATATTCAATGCCGCCGCCGACTGTCCAGCCGCTGCGCGTGCTCGAAATGGTAA
>DASQCU010000425.1:0-3746 GCA_035634575.1 Beijerinckia sp. | reverse complement strand
AACTATTTGCTTTTATTTGTTTTCTGCGCAAGTGATCAGATTTCGCCGAGGCCATTTGATGAGCTCTGAAGCCTCCACTTCACTATTTCCTGTGCCGGAGAGCCTGCGCGAGCGCGCTTTCAAAGCAGCACCGGGTCGCGTAGTCATAGTTCATGAGTGACATTCAACAAGCCCTTCCCCTCTCCCAGACTGTGCGCCGCACCAGGGCACGGGCGCTGCTGCTTGGCGACCGGATTGACGCGGCCGGTCTCGAACGCTCCGACCTGATTTCGGCGACCCCGCTTGCCTTTCAGGTCGGCGCGCATGGTTTCGTCGCACTTTACCGCTTCGGCGTCGCGGTCATGGTCGGGCTGACGCCTCTCGAAGAAGACGATGTGTTGAAACAGGTGGAGCTGCGGGTCGCGGGGCCGCATACCCATATTGACGACGAAACCGCCATCCTCGAAATTTCGCCGGAAAATGACGACAAGATCCCGCCGGGCGGCGCGATTGCTATGAAGGATCTTTCCGCGCAACGTCTTCTCGTCGTCGCCGACGCCTTGGCCAAAAGCGTTTCCCTGGGGCGCGACGAGCGCGAGGTCAATGCCGTTTTCGATGTGATCGAGCCCTTCGCCGCCGCTCTCGCCAAAAACGGGAGACCGCCGTGGAATCGGCGCGCCATGTTGAAGCTGATCGGACAAACACTGCTCGTCCAGCATCGCGTGTCGGGGCGTGTCGCCGTGGAAGAAAAGCCCGACGTTCTTTGGGACCGGCCTGATCTCGAACGGCTCTATGGAAGGCTCGAAGACGAGTATGAACTGAAAGAGCGTGCCGAAACCTTGAAGCGCAAGCTCGACACGATTGTCGAGACCGCGCGCGCACTGACCGATATGATCGACGCCGACCGGGCAACGCGGCTCGAAGCGACTGTTGTGATCCTGATCGTCATGGAGATCGTTCTCTCCCTCGTCCAGATCGTAATGTGGCATCAATGAAGCGCAAGCCTCGCGGCGGCTTCGGCCTCGTCCGGCTTCACCCATCGAAACAGTGGCAATTGATGCCGTGCGAAGGTGAATTGCCGCTTCGCATAATGGCGCGTGTCGAGCTTGGCGAGGACTGCCGCCTCTTCCATCGAAATTTCATGACGCAAGGCGCGCAGAAGATGCGGCACGCCATGCGCCCGCATGACCGGGAGCGCCGGATCGAGACCGCGTTGTCCTAGCCTTTCGACCTCGGCCAGGGCGCCGCTTGTCAGCATGGCGTCGAAGCGCGCATCGATCACTTTGTTCAATGTTGGACGGTCGGGTTCCAAAAAAAGCGAAACACTATTTCGCGAATCGAGAAGCGGCGCGGTTCGCGCATTCTGGAACGATGCGAGGCTCTGTCCGGTCGCGGCATGAACTTCGAGCGCCCGCAAAATTCTTTGTGGGTCGGTGGGCCTCAGCCGCGCCGCCATCATCGGATCGCAACGGGCGAGTTCCGCGTGCAATTGCGCCACCGGCATCCCTTCGGCGCGGGCGCGCACCTTTATCCGCACCTCGTCCGGCACCGCTGGAATTTCGGAAAGGCCCTGCGTCAGCGCCTTGAAATAAAGGCCTGTGCCGCCGACGAAGATCGGCAATAGGCCGCGTTCTCGCGCAGCATCGAGCGCTTTTGCGGCATCAGCAAGCCATAGCCCCACAGAATGATTGATGGCGCCATCGACATGGCCAAACAGGACATGCGGCACGCAGGCTTCTTCATCAATCGCCGGACGCGCGGTGAGCACCCGAAGATCCCGATAGACCTGCATGGAATCCGCGTTGATCAGCAGGCCGCCAAATGTCCGCGCGAGTTTTCCGGCAAGCGCCGACTTGCCGCTTGCCGTCGGCCCGGCGATGAGGATGGCAGACACTGGGTTAGAGATCGAAGCACTCATCGCGGTGACGGAACCTGCCAATCGCCTTTCCGGTTTCTCAATTTGCCGTGAATTCGCACGCGGAAAAAGGAAAGGACGTTTGAGATGAAAACAATACTCGGCTTTTTGACCGCAGGCTCAGCCGTCCTCGCCGCCCTCTGCGTGGCCCATGCCCAGCATGCGGTGCTGACCGACGCCGAGCTGATCGCAAAGCTCAGCACCGCCGCGCCGCCGGACCTCGTCAAGGACGCTACCATCCTGCAAATGAATGCGAATGGCGAAATGAAAACCATCCGCGAAGGGACCAATGGATGGACCTGCATGGACCCCGGCATGGAGCCAATGTGCGCCGACAAAGGTGCAATGGAATGGGTAGAGGCATGGCAGTCGAAAGGCCCCGCTCCCCAAAAGCTGGGATTCATCTATATGCTCCGGGGCGATAATGGCGCCAGCAATACCGATCCATATGCCACCGGAGAAACCGCTGACAATAACTGGATCAAGACCGGGCCTCATGTCATGATCGTGGGGGCAGACGCCAAGGCCATGATGCAAAATTATCCGAGGACCGCCAAGGCCGATCCGGATAGACCCTATGTCATGTGGCCCGGCACCCCTTATGAACATTTGATGATGCCGGTCAAATGATCCGGGAGAAGTCTTGAAAAATCTCATCACCGACATCCCAGGCCTTCTGGTCGGCAATGTACATGACGCAAAACTTGCCTCTGGTGTCACGGCGCTGATTTTCGAGAGGCCTGCCGTAGCCTCGATCGCGGTGCATGGCGGCGCGCCGGGACTGCGCGATACCGCTCTCCTCGAACCCGAAATGCACGTCGGCGAAATCGACGCCCTGGTCCTCTCAGGCGGCTCCGCTTTCGGCCTTGATTCCACGGGCGGGGTCCAGGCCCTTTTGCGCGAGCAGGGACGCGGCTTTTTTGTCGGCGGCATCAATGTGCCGATCGTGCCGGGCGCGATCCTGTTCGACCTCTTGAACGGCGGCGACAAGGCCTGGGGGCGCGAGCCCATCTATTGGCACCTGGGCTATCAGGCCGCCGCCGCCGCCAAAAGCGATTTTTTGCTCGGCAGCATCGGCGCCGGTTACGGCGCGACGACTGTCAATCTGAAAGGCGGGCTGGGCTCGGCGAGTTGCGAGACCTCTTCCGGCTTTCGCGTGGGTGCTCTCGTCGCGGTCAATGCGGTCGGCCGCGCGACGATCGGCGACGGCCCGCATTTCTGGGCCGCACCCTATGAACAGAACGGCGAGTTTGGCGGGCTGGGCCTGCCCGTGTCCCTCCCCGTCGACACATTGGCCTTCAAGATCAAGGGCGATGGCCCGCAGAACACGACCATAGCCATTGTCGCGACAGATGCCACATTGACCAAGGCCGAGGCCAAACGGCTGGCGATCATGGCGCATGATGGCATGGGGCGTGCCCTGCGCCCTTCCCACGCCGCGATGGATGGCGATACGATTTTTGCGGCTTCAACCTGTGCTGCCCCAAACCTCCCCAGCCTGCGCGATCAGACGGAGATTGGAACGCAGGCGGCCGATTGTCTGGCTCGCGCGATCGCCCGCGCCGTGTTCGAGGCCGAGGCCCTGCCCTTTCCGGGTGCGCTGCCGAGCTGGCGGGCGAAGTTCGGGGCCAAAAGCCGCTCCTGAAGCTTGCCGGGCCAATGGACTTGGGGTGATGGACTTGCCCAATGGACTTGGCGCCGTCTCTCGTGCTAACGCCCGATGTGACTTGAAGAAAGGCCAGCCCATGCGCCCTCTCTGCATTCTTCCTTCCATTCTCTCGGCTGATTTTTCGCGTCTCGGCGAAGAGGTGAAAGCCGTGGCCGAGGCGGGAGGCGACCGGATTCATCTCGA